>JAGGYC010000073.1 GCA_021162745.1 Desulfuromonas sp.
TAGATAAGCTCAATGATAGACCAAGAAAATGTTTAAATTTTAAAACACCATACGAGGTGTTCGAAGAAATTACTGGAATTAATGTTAAGCAATGTTGGGGTCATGCACTTATGACTTGAATTCAGGATTAACTCCAATCTCGAAATGTACTTTAAGTAGTATTGTCTTGGCACGGACAGTGAAAAAAGTGCTAATAAAATAGCAAATTCCAAAAACATGTTAATTTATGCCCCCACTGCGTCAGGACCTGAAGAGATTTGGTGCCAGTGTTCTGTCTCTGCTTAATTTTCGTGTAGATCAATAGCAAATGTGGGAGCGGATAAATCCGCTCCCAAGGGTCAAGCCCAACCCCAATTTTAGCCATGACAGAGCACTGGTTTAAACAGTTGGCGGATGGCGGCAAAGTTCGTACAATGGCAAGTTAGCAGTAAAAATTACTCTGGATTTTCACAAAGAGCCAATAAAGAGGTGTCCATGGCGATCAAACCCATTGAATATAGCAACGGCGTCTGCCGCATGATCGACCAACGCTTGCTTCCGGCCCAAGAAGTGTGGCTGGACTACACTGATTATCAGGGGGTCGCCGAGGCGATCCAAACCATGGTGGTGCGCGGGGCTCCGGCTATCGGCGTCGCAGCCGCTTTTGGCGCTGCCTTTGCGGCCGACGCGATTGATGCTAGCGACTTTGCCGATTTCGAGGCGCAATTTATCCCTTGTTGTCAGGTACTGGCCGCTACCCGTCCCACCGCCGTCAACCTGTTCTGGGCGTTGGAGCGGATGCAGCGGGTAGCGCGTGAAAACCAGTCGTTACCCCTGGCACAGCTCAAAAAACGCCTGCTGGCCGAAGCGGTGGAGATCGCCGCCGAGGATGAGCGAATCAACCGCGCCATGGGCCAGTACGGTCAGGTACTGTTTCCCGAGCAGGGCCGGATTCTCACCCACTGCAACGCCGGGGCCTTGGCTACCGGTGGTTACGGAACGGCGCTGGGGGTGATCCGCGCCGCCATAAAAGCGGGCAAGCAGATCGAGGTGTATGCCGACGAAACCCGGCCATTCTGGCAGGGCGCGCGTCTCACCGCCTGGGAGTTACAGCAGGATAATATTCCGGTGACGGTGATCTGCGATAATATGGCCGGTTACCTGATGCAACAAGGCAAGATCGATGCGGTGATTGTCGGTGCTGATCGGATCGCCGCCAACGGCGATGTCGCCAATAAGATCGGCACCTACACCGTGGCGGTGCTGGCCAAAGAGCATGGCATTCCATTTTATGTTGCCGCGCCGCTATCGACTATCGATCTCAGTTTGAGTGATGGCAGTCAGATTCCCATTGAAGAACGCGATGGTCGCGAAGTGACCCACTGCGGCGAGGTGCAATTGGCACCGGACGGCGTAGCGGTCTATAATCCCGCCTTCGATGTGACGCCGGCACGGCTGGTGACGGCTATTATCACCGAGCAGGGGATTGTCCAAGGCGATTATGTCGCCGGATTACGATCTTTAATGTCCTATTCAACTTAAATTGTTTGGTAATGGTTCCCCGTTTGTCGCCGCCGAACGTAATGAGCGTCAACGAGGATGGTTGCCCGAAAACTGTTTGAGCGCAGCGAGTTTTTTCGGGTTTCTCGGTGGTAGCGATTGAAGAGAGGGAACCCGTAGGGCAAGACATTCGTGGTCATGTTTTGCCTACTTTTGGATGATACTAAAAGTAGGGCGGCGTCCGGGGCCGCGCACCCCGGTTCTATTCAGCCAATGTCGCCGTTTAGCAACAAAAAAACATGGATCATGATGCCATAAACCAAGATCAAGTTCGCGGGTTTCGTCCCGCAGCCGACGTACTTTCTTTGAATAGGCCCCAAAGAAAGTGAGCAAAGAAATGGCCTTTAAAACCAACACCAAAGTAACTAACGGTGGAGCTAACGGATTCTGTGTGCGGATTTCGTATCCAGCCGAACTGCGGGGCGGGCCTGATCTTTTGCGGCCCACACGTATTTGATTGATCATATTTCATCATGAACAGCCGAAAAAGGACGCAAATATGACAACTGCGGCATCAACACTGTCCCCCTTTCTGGAAACCGTCGATCCTGACCAGAAACCGGCCTTTGAACAGGCTGTTGCCGAGCTGGGTTTTAACGAACCAAGCAAAACCGTTACTAATCTGCTCTTGCTGAGAGAGCTTCTCGATTCACCATCGCTGGTTACGGCGACGGCGACCCTGGCATTGCAGTGCTCCGATCCCGATATGGCACTGAATAATCTGGAGCGCTGTAGCGATATTGTTGATACTCAAGCGCTCAAGGTTTGTCTAGAACATCCGCACTACAGCCGTCAGTTGTTGCTGATGCTCGGCGCTTCGACCTTTTTGACCGGCATTCTTTGCCGTCAGGCAGAGTTCTTTGATGACCTGTTTGTCGCCGGTGAGGTTGAACGTAACAAAGATGTTGAGGTGATGCGCGAAGAGTTGCTGGAACGCCTCGATGCCGCCGCCGACTTTGCCGAGTTGCAGCGCTGTGTACGCCGTTATAAATATCGCGAGGTGTTGCGCATCAGCGCCCGCGATCTCAGCCAAGTTGCTGATCTCGTTGAAGTGACGGCTGAGTTGTCGAGCTTGGCCGCAGCAACATTGCAGGTGGCTTGTCGCCATTGCGAACGTCTGCTTCAGGTCGAATGTGGTCAACCGCATCTCGATGAGCCTGATGAGAACGGCCAGACCCTGGCGACCTTTACCGTGCTCGGCATGGGTAAATTTGGTGGCTGGGAGTTGAACTTCTCCTCCGATATCGATCTGATCTATTTCTACTCTTCCAGCCTCGGCCAGACCAGCGGTCTGGCGCTGCCCAGCGGCGAAGTGAAAAACCGTCTCTCCCTCCATCAGTATTTTGTCAAGCTGTCGGATATGCTCACCCGCGCCATTGGCCAGGTGACCGCCGATGGCTTCGTGTTCCGGGTTGATCTGGATCTGCGTCCCGAGGGTCGCAGCGGCGAGATGGCCTGTTCGTTGCGTGGCGCCGAAACCTATTACGAAAGCTGGGGCCAGAACTGGGAACGCTCGGCGATGATGAAAGCGCGTCCCGTCGCCGGTGATCTGGCGTTCGGTCAACAGCTGCTCAAGGCGTTGGAGCCGTTTATCTATCGACGCTATCTCGACTACGGCATGGTCGAGGACCTCAAGGTGATGAAGCAGAAGATCGACAGTCGCCAGGCGCAACAGCGCGATAGCGAGCATAATCTTAAACTCGGCAAGGGTGGTATCCGCGAAATTGAGTTCTTTATCCAGGCCCTACAACTGGTGTTTGCCGGCAAGAATCCGCAGGTACGTGAACGTAGTTCGTTGCAGGCACTCTATCTGTTGCGTGATGAAGGGCACATCAGTGCTGAAGATGCCGCCGTCCTGCGCGAGGCCTATATTTTTCTGCGTACCGTTGAACACCGTATCCAGGTGGTTCAGGAGCGACAGACCCACAATCTGCCGACGGGAGACAGCGAGTTGCTCTGCCTGGCGCGGCGCAGCGGTTTTTCCGATCTGGAGGGGTTTCAGCAGGAGCTCGATCGTCATCGCGACGAGGTGACGCGTATCTACCGTGGCCTGTTTTATGCCGATGAAGATCAGGTCGAGGATGAGATTACTCCCCAGGTTCGTTTTCTCCTCGACGACAGTGATGATAGCGACGAGCCGGAAACCATTGATATGGCCAAGGATATCCTCGAAGAACATGGGTTCCGCGATGTTGAAACGGCCTATGTCAGTCTGCAGCGTTTTCGCGAAGGAAAATTCGGGGTTCCCATGACCCGGCGGGTGCGTCGCTATTACCAGCGGGTGTTGCCCCTGTTGTTGCAGGAGGTGCTCGGCTCCCTCGAGCCTGATATGACCCTGGCCAACCTGGAAGAGTTCTTGTTGCGGGTGCGTGCTCAGGGAACGTTCTATGCCCTGCTGGCTGAGAATCCGGGGATTATTCAGTTGCTGATTCAGCTGTTCGGCACCAGTAAATTTCTGTCGCGTATTTTTATTCAACGTCCTGAACTTCTCGATTCTTTGGTTTCCAGCAGCTATGCCGTGGATTTTAAATCCCTGGAGGTGTTGCGTGAAGAGCTGACCGCCCAGATGGCCCAGTCCGCCGATTACGAAGACCAACTCGATACCCTGCGTCGTTTCCGCAATGAGGAATTTTTGCGTATTGCCCTCAACGATCTGCATGGTGAACTATTGCAGGGGCGCAGCACCATGCAACTGAGCTGTCTGGCCATTGTCTGCCTCGAAGCGGCGGTGGCGATGGCGCGTACGGAGCTGATTCCCCGTTTTGGACTGCCCTTTGTGCAAACGGAAGACGGCGATTTTCGCGAGGCTGAATTTGCCGTGCTGGGGATGGGAAAACTCGGTGGCATGGAACTCAACTACCATTCCGATTTGGATATCATCTTTATTTACAGCGGCCAGGGAAAAAATCGGGCGGTGGAGGGAACCGAGGCGGATCGTTTCAAGCAGATCACCAATCAGGAGTATTTCTCCAAGTTGGCCCAGCGCATTATTTCGGTGCTGACTCTGTCTACCCGTGAGGGCAGAGTGTATGAGATCGACACCCGCTTGCGACCCTCCGGTAATCAAGGGCCGCTGGTGACCAGCTTGGTCGCCTATGAAAATTACCATCAGGAGTCCGCCCAGCTGTGGGAGCGTCAGGCGTTGACCAAGGCCAAGGTGGTGGTGGGTCCTCCCGGAATTACCGCGCAGATCCAACAGATTAATAAGCGGATCACTTGGGAAAAACCGTTACCCGACGAGCTTCAGCAGGAGATCTATCGGCTGCGTGGACGGATGGAAAAAGAGATTGCCCAAGAGGGGGAGGATCGTTTCAATATTAAGACCGGTCGCGGTGGTATGGTCGATGTTGAGTTCCTGGTGCAGTATTTCCAGTTGCGCCATGGTTGCGACACTCCACAACTGCGGGAGTCTAATACCCTTGCTGCACTACACGCTATTGGTGAAAATGGTTTGCTCGATGGCGAGGCGGTGGAGGTGCTGGTCAGTGGCTACAAATTTTTGCGACGATTGGAAAATAAGCTGCGTCTGGTGCACGACCAGTCGTTCAACCAGATCTCGACGGACAAGACCAGTCTGCGTAAGCTGGCGCGTCGCTTAGGTTATCAGGGCCCCGAGTTGCCAGAGCAGCAGTTCCTGGCCGACTATCATCAGGTCACCGAACAGATCCGCGCCCTGTTTGATTGCTATCTTAAGCCCTGAATTGTAACTTTGCAGTTTTTTTGCTGGTTGTTTCTACGCGTCCCTTTCGTGGACGCCTTTCTATAAAAGGAGAATGTACATGAAAATGGTAAGACTCATTGGGGTAATCGCACTGCTGGCGGTGTCGCTCAGTGGCTGTGGTTGTCTCGATATCCCCTGCCTATAACCTGAATCAGGTATAAGATGAAAAAGGCGCTGACCCATTGGGTCAGCGCCTTTTTTCAAAATTCTTTGAGCTGCTTGTCGAGCAGGTGGCGGGGTTGAACATTGCCCATGGCGTTAAGCAGGCTTTTTTTTAACTCTGGGATCTCTTCGCTCAGAGCCGTGACCAACTGCTTGATGCGTTGACGTTTCTGGTCGCGCCGGACGAGGGCCGGGCAACTGCAATCGATTTGCGGTAACCCTTTGAGCTGTGCCCACTGTTCAATCAATGGTTCCTCCACATAGATCAGCGGACGGATCACCGTTTGACGGCCGTTATCAGCCTGTAATTTGGGACTCATGGCCGCCAGGGTGCCGGAATAGAACTGGTTGAGTAGCAGGGTTTCGATGTGGTCATCGAGGTGATGTCCGAGGGCGACTTTGTTGCAGCCGAGTTGCTCGGCTGTTGCATAAAGGGCACCGCGTCGCAGACGGGCACAGAACGAGCAGTAGGAGGTGCCGGGGCGCAGATGGCTGTCAATCACCTTGTTGATCTTGGTGTGCTCAATGTGGCCGTTAAAACCGTGTTGTTCAAGGTGGTCGCGGATGTTGCCGGTATCGAAATCCCCGAATCCTGGATCGATGGTGACCGGGATCAGTTCATAGCGGATCGGTGCCCGGCGCTGCAGTTCAGTCAGGACGTGGAGCAGGGTCCACGAATCTTTGCCGCCGGAGATGGCGACTAAAATACGATCATTGTCCTCAATGAGGTTAAAGTCACCGATCGCTTTGCCGGTCAGCCGTCTTATTTTGCCGAATAGTTTTTGTTCGTTCACGTCAGGTTCCAGTTGCCGCTTAGTGGTGTTCAAAGGTGCGCGGGGCTATTCCGCACAACCGTCGTAAGTCTTCGAGAATCAGGTACATGGAGGGGATGCAGATCAGGGTGATTCCGGTGGCGAATAGAATGCCGAACGCCAGGCTGATGGCCATGGGGATCAAGAATTGCGCCTGGACGCTGGTTTCAAGAATCATCGGCCCCAGACCAAAGAAGGTGGTAAGCGACGTCAATAAAATGGGGCGAAAGCGACGGCGACCGGCATCGACGATGGCCTGAAATTGATCCATCCCTTTTTTGCGGTCCTGATTGATTTTATCGATGAGCAGCAATGAATCGTTGACCACCACCCCGGACAGGGCGATGACGCCAAACAGGCTGAGGATGGTCAGATCGAAGCCCATGATCAGATGGCCGAGGATCGCACCGGCCACGCCGAAGGGGATGGCTGCCATGATCAATAGTGGCTGACTATAACTGCGAAACGGGATGGCCAGCAAGGCATAAATGCCGAACAGGGCCAGCATAAATCCGCCGCGCATGCTCACCATCGAGTCCTTGCGTTCTTTTTCCTCCCCCTCCAGATCGAAGCTCAAACCGGGGTAGTCTGCTTGCAGTTCGGCGAGGATGCTGTGCTCCATGTCGGACAGAATCTCTTTGGCGTTGCCTTTGCTGCTGTCAACCTGCGCCTGGACATTAATGACCCGCCGCCGATCGGTACGGTTGATCTCGCTGAACCCTCGGCCCTCATCGATGTAGGCGGCACGTTGCAGGGGTAATTCGCCACCCTGTGGGGTGCGAATGCGCAATTGATCAAGGCTGTTGGCCAAGTAGCGCTGATCCTGTGGATAGCGCACCATAACTTTGATTTCGTTGCGGCCCCGCTGAAGGCGGAGGGCTTCAGCACCGTAGTAGGCGGCCCTGATTTGACGGCCCAGTTCGCTTTCTGTGACGCCAAGGGTTTCAGCTTCGGGACGTAAGCGAATTTTTAATTCTTTTTTTCCTACGGCATAATTGTCTTCAATGTCGCTGACGCCGGGATACTCCCCCAAGACCTGTTTGAGGCGCCCAGACGCGGCTTCAAGGACGTTAAAATCGTTGTGTGACAGTTGCACATCAATGTTGGCGCCAAGGTGGACCAGACTGGATTTGAAAGTCAGCATATCAATGCCGGCGATCTCACCGAGTTGCCGCCGCCATTGTTCAGAGATCTGTGGAGCGGTGATTGTGCGTATTTCGCTGGGTTGTAAAAACATGGCAATCGCACCGAGATGGGGCGCGGATGATGAACTTCCCCCCGTTGGCCCGCCACCGGCCAGGGTTCCTCCCGCCAGGGCATAGATATGGCGTAAGATGCTCGCTTCTTCGGGGTGATTGTTATCAATCTGTTGTACGGTTTGGCGTCCGGCGGCAACAATGCGTTGCAGGATGTTCTCGGTTTCACTGGCCGGGGTTCCTTGAGGCATCTGCAATGTAACGGTGATGATGTCGGAATCGACCTCGGGCATGAAGAGAAATTTGATTTTTCCGCCGCCGACAAGGCCGACACAGAGCAGCAAAATGGCAATGGAGATGCTGATGGTGAGGTAGCGGTGGTGCAGGGAGGCGATGAGCCAGTGTTGGTAAGGGCCGTTGATGAAACGGTCGAGCTGGCGGCCAAAGCGTAGACGTATCCGTTCGATGAGATTCTTTTTCGCTTCTGGTGTTGTTGAATTTACCCCCAGCGCAAGGTGGGCAGGTAACACAAACATGGATTCAACCAGAGAAACAATCAGAACGCTGATGACAACTACGGGGATCACTCCCATGAATTTTCCCATGTTGCCGCTGATGTACAGCAGCGGAGTGAAGGCACAAATCGACGTCAGGATGGAAAAGATCACCGGTGTTGCAACCTCCTGAGCGCCGGCAATGGCTGCAGCTTGCCGGTTTGGGTGGCGACTGCGATGCTCATAAATATTTTCGCCGACAACGATGGCATCGTCGACCACAATGCCCAGCGCCATGATAAAGGCAAACAGCGAGATCATATTGATGGAAACACCGAGGGCTGGAGCCATAAGGATGGCGCCCAGAAATGAGATGGGGATTCCCAACATCACCCATAGGGCGAGGCGGATTTCAAGAAACAGCCCTAAGACAAGAAACACCAGGATCAGGCCAATCCAGGCGTTTTTAATCAGCAGATTCATCCGACTATCGAGCAACTCCGAAGTGTCGTTCCATTCGGAGATGTGCAGGCTGGTGGGCAGCGTTGGCCGCTTGTTGCTGATATAGCGTTGTACTGCTGTCGAAATTTCAGTCGGTTTCTGATCTGATACGCGATAGACACGGATCATGGCGGCCGGTTGATCATCAAAGCGGGCGTGTTCATCGGTTTCAGCAAAGGTATCTTTGATGGTGGCAATGTCGCCGAGGCGCACCTGGCTACCGTCGGTTTGACTGAGGACAATGATATTCTCATAGCCTGCTTCGAAATAACGCCGTTCGACGGTGCGGAGTAAAATTTCACCTTCCGAAGCCTTGATCGATCCGGCCGGGAGGTCGACGGATGCGGCACGTACCCGTGCGGCAATCTTCTCCAACGTCAAGTTGTAGCGGCGCAAGGTGGATTCATCCACCTCGATTGAAATTTCATAGGGGCGAACACCACTTAAATCAACCTGAGTAATCTTCGGCAGTAGCAACAGTTCGTCGCGAATGGTTTCGGCCTGCTCTCGCAGGCTGCGTTCGGGGGCATCGCCATAGATCACGACCGAAATAACTTCGCGTCGGTTGAGCACCTTGGTGATCACTGGCTCTTCGGCATCCTCCGGGATGGTGATGATCCGGTCTACAGCGCTTTTAATTTCTTGCAGAATGCGGTCTGGATCTTCGCCACTGCGCAACTCAGCGACGACGGTGCCGAGTCCTTCGCGGGCCGTGGATTTAAGCTGTTTGATGCCGTCGATCTCGGTGAGGTTGTCTTCTATCTTGAGCAGAATCCCTTCTTCAATCTCTTCGGGACCGGCTCCGGGGTAGGCAACGGAGACATTGATCATGTCAAGGCTGACTTCGGGGAACACCTCCTGTTTGAGGGAACTTCCCATCACCAGGCCACCGATGACAAACATCAGCATCAGCAGATTGGCGGCGACATGGTTTTGTGCCATCCAGCGAATCGCATTTTTCACTGTGTGACTCCTGATGATTGAATCGGTGTTTTAATGCGTAATTTCATGCCGTCAGCGGCACCGCTGATGGCCGAAATAATCACCTGTTCGTTGGCGGTTAAACCACGCACCAGAATGCGATCGCGTTCTTTGCGCACAATGGTGATCGGTTTGATTTTCAGGCGTTGATCTTCATCGACCAGCCACAGACTGCTGTTGTCGCGTAGGGCACTGCGGGGGATAGTGAATATTTCTTTCAGGGTGATCCCCTGTAGTTCGACGTCGACGAACATTCCCGCTTGCAGAGGTAGTTCCGGGTGGGTGGCATAGGGGGCGTCCACGGTGACGACGATGCGGCTCATTCGCCCTTGTTCATCGACGGCGGCGAGGGTGCGATCCATATCTCCCGACCAGTGGTAGCGTTGGCGCGGAGTTGTCAGGCTTATGGTGGCTGCCGGTTTTTTCCTGTCCTGATTGTGTTTGTTGCCGATCTCAAGCCACGGTAGTTCGCTTAAGGGGATAGGGATAACCACTTCCGCTTTGGCGGTGCCGATTAAGATCGCAATCTCTCTCCCGCTGGTGAGGTTTTGTCCAAGATCGATCTGTTCACTGAGGATGCGGCTATCAAATGGTGCGTAGAGTTTTGTCCGGCTCAGATTCAATTCGGCTAGTTGAACATCGGCTTCGGCGGCCCTGACGGCAGCCTGGGCCTGACGTTTTTGCGGTTCAAGGGCCGCCAACGGTGGTGGTGGCGTGGAGCCGTTGATGACGCGCCACTCGTTGCGAGCCACTTCGGCTTGATTGGTCACCTGCTCAAAATTCAGTAATGCACTGCTGAGTGAATTTTGCGCCTTGGTCAGCGCCAGAGCGTAATCTCTTGGGTCGATGGTGAGGAGCAGTTCACCCTGGCGGATATCACCACCGGCATGAAATTGGGGATGCAGAGCCACCACCTTACCACTGACCTGGGGGGATAAACGCAGTTGTTGTTGAGGTTGAACCGTCCCCGTGGCCAAGATGTGTAACGGAACATCCTGCGTTGTCATCTGTTGAACTTCAACCAGCGTGCCACGATCGATAAAAGGGTGCTTAGCCGGGGGCTGCCGTGATTTAATCAGCAGTACCGTTGCTGTTATAGCGCACAACAACACTATCAGGGGGAGCCATTTTTTATACAATGTTTTGTGGGGTGGCGTCTGGCTCATAAAGCCTCCTTTGCAGAGCGTATCCTGGTCATCCAATCGCCGCCGACAGCACGGGTCAGTTGAATGGTGTGGCCGAGGTGTTGATAGCGCATGTCGAGCAGTTGGCGATGGCTGCTGATGGCGGCATCGTTTGCTTCAATGAGATGTAGCGCGTTGTCGAGGCCGCGTTGGTATTGCTGTTTGATGTGGGCCAGATTCGCTTCGGCCTGTTGGTTACGATGGTTGAGTTGGGCGATGAGCCGTTGTTCCCCGGCAATTTTGTCGAGGAGGTCTTCCACCTCATAAATCGCTTTGAGTAGTGTCAGGCGTGCTTCGTGACGGCGTTGATCGACTATTGCCGCGTTTTTGTCGATGATGGCTTGTCGTTTTCCACCGTCGATGATCGGTTGCAGGGCGTTGGCCGCCAACGACCAGAACAGATCGTTGAGTGTCACCGAACCCAGAGTGTTGTGGAGCAGGCCGATCCCGGCCCGGAGGGAGATCGACGGCAGCCGTTCGGCGATGGCGGCAGCGTGCTGGGCATCGGCGGCGGAAAACTGGTGCCAGGCGCCGGTCACGTCAGGGCGGTGTAATAATAGATCAGCCGGAATACCAATGTGCGGTTGTTGTATTGCGCGGGGGAACTCCGGGCTTGGGACCAGGTGGAGTTGGTCGCGGCGAATCCCCAACAGCAGGGCGATGGCGTGTTCACTGCTGATGATGTTGAGGTGTAGTGTCTCGACCACGTTTTGTGCTGAATCCGCCGCTTGTTCGGCAGTGTAAATCGCTCGGGATTGCTCAAGACCCTGATTGTAGCGTGAGCGGATGAAGTCAAGGTACTGTTGGCGTAATTGCTGTTGTCGGTTCGCTAACGCATACTGTTGCTGCTGTTCTTGATAGATAAAATAGAGGCTGGTCAGTTGTGCCGTTAAGCTGAGGTACAGACCGTTGATCTCGGCGTTACTCAGTTGTTGTTGCTGCTCGGCGGCGGCTTGGCGGGCCCCCAGTTTATTCCACAGATCTACTTCATAACCAGCGACGGCCTGTAGCAGGTGATTGTTTCCCGTGCTGTCCGTGACGATTCCCGGCAGCCGTTTTCGCTCTGCCGTTGCCGACAGGTTCAGCCACGGCAACAGGGCGGCATCGCTTATGGCCAAGTTGGCCTCGGCTTGTTTTAAGCGTGCCTGCGCGGTCAACAAGGTCAAATTAGAATTAAACAGTTGCGTGATCAGGTCGTTGAGTTGCTCATCATGGAATTGATGCCACCATAGATCGTTGTTGACCTGCTCCGCCGCTGTTCCATGGCGGTAATTCGGCCCGGTCATATCGTCTGCTTGCAGTGTGTTTTTTGGCGCAAGCGAACTGCATCCACTGCTGAGCAATACGAAGATGATCAGTAGAGTGAATCCTTTCATAACGGCTCCATCCCTGCACTGACAAAAGAGACCGTCTCGTCAATGAGGGTCTCGATGTCGCTGGCCGGTTGCTGTTGCTGAGCCGATATGGGAATGTCGATCTCCCGCATGGCAAAGGTCAGCGTGCCGAGGGTGAATTGTAGTCTCATCTGTAGGGTCGTGCTTGGAATCGTCGGTAGCGCCGCCTTGAGGGCGGCGAACAGTTGATCAATGAGTGGTTTCATGATGGAGACAAATAAGCTGCGAAATTCGTTATGCGGGTTCATCATCAGGGTGCTGACAATGGACATGAAATCTTTGTGCGCCATATTTTTTTGTGAAAAGTGCAACGTTGGTTCGATAAACGCATGTAATATCTCGGCAACCGTCGTTCGCCGGTTCTCGTCCCTCGCCGTCTGAATGATCGCGTTGAGTTGACGGTGTCGTTCATTGTTCAGCGGTGTCATGCGGCGCAATAACACGGCTTGTATCAATTGTTTTTTGCTGCCGAAATGATAGTTGACCGCAGCGAGGTTGACCTTGGCGGTACTGGTGATGGCACGTAGCGTTGTTGCATGGATACCTTGAGTGGCAAACAGATGCTCTGCCGTATCGAGGATTATCTCTTGGGTCGCGGAATATTTAACTGGGGCAATATAATTCATACAAACAATTTAAACGCTTGTTTGAAGTATGTCAATCGTTAACTGGAGATGTCAGGAGACCCTCTCATAACAGTCTCCCGGAATAATTACCCTGATTCAGGATTGAGATGGGTGTGGAGCCATAAAAAAAGGGCCGGTCAAATGACCGGCCCTCGGTGTTGCAGTGTTACTTGGCGTTACCTGAACGATACGTGGTTGGTTTTGCTTTCTTGTCGAGACTGATCGTCTCTTCCCACTCTTTCCACAGTACAGCGCCGGACATGGTGCCGAACGGCTTGTACCAGAGTTCAACGGTGACGTCCATTTCACGCTCTTCAGCAACTTGCTTGCCATCGTCTCCCTTTTCAGTGACAGGGAAGAATATGTCGAAACGCTCTTCAACTTCTTTGCCTGGAGCCAGGCCGGTATCTTCGACAATCGAACTCTTCTCGTAGGGACCACGACCCATGTTGTTACCACGTGCCATCAACTTGGGTGTAGGCATGTAGATAATTTCTTCTTCAAACAACTCATCGTCTTCTTCAGTTTCCGCTTTTACCGACAGAACCAGTCGGTTAGGAGTCGGTCAGCCATCGGGGATGGAGTGGCCGCTGCGGTTCACCATTTTAACTTTGACGACGGCCTTGGGCTTGAGTGTGCTGCCGTCGAGCCATTGAGAAACATAGCCTTCAACCTTGAAGTCGACAGCCATCTTTTGCATGGTTTCATCGCTGTAGCTGAGGATTTTGTGGCCGAGACCACTCTTTTCCATGTGGCATTCCTGACATGTTTCCATGCCGCCTTCAGCCTTGTATGCCCACATGTAGCTGCCGTATGCTGTTGCACACTGGGTGGGATTTTCCAGCTCAAGGTTGGGGCCCATGCCGTGACACTGACCGCAGAAGATCGATTCGTCCATGATATAGCTGCGCTTCATCTTGTCGAAGGTGTCGTCTTCGTGCTCACCGTCATTGAAACCGTAAACGGTATCATGTTGCGGATAACCATCGGTCCACTTGTGGGTGATCGCCATGCGGTTGTGGCAGACCAGGCAGTTGATGTTCAGGCTGGTCAGGGTTTTTTGGTGCTTGTCACGAATTTTAACCGCTTTTTTGTTGTCGGGATCCTTCATGGCTATCTTGGCATTGTCATACCATTCCATCAGAGTTTCTGCCAACTCAACAGCGACTTTGTCTTTTGCATCAGCCAATTGCGGCAGGTGGCACTTCATGCAGCCCATCCAATGCTCAACTTTGATATCCTTGGTACTCTTGACGCCGGAGTATTCCCACGCCATAAAACCGTTTTTCATGGCGGTGATCATGGTTGCCGCAGCGCGACCGGTGCCGTAGATAGAGCGGGCATGGGGAGATGCTGCCCAGTCGTCATGAACTTCCTCATGGCAATCAATGCAGCCGGTCGAATCATACATCTCGATCAGCTCTTTCAAGCTATTGGCTTTGCCCTTTTTCGCCACGATGGTACCATCGCGGCCAACGCCGGCACCTATCGCGAACGCCATGGAGACGCTTAACCACAGGGCGATGACGGTAAGGCTGATAATTCGTATTATTTTCATTGCAATTTCCTATTCTGAAAGCGGAAAGGAAGCCCCTGTCGTTTGACAGGGGCTTCCTGTTGTTGCTTGTCAAAATGTTAACAGTTTTAGCAGCCTGTCAGTGCATCGGAACCTGCGGCAGGTGCAGCACCTTTTTTGACTTTCATGCTGACTTTGTCGCCAACACTGATTTTTTTAGCGTCTTTTTTGCTGACCTGTACGGTGACGGTGTTGCCTTTAACAGCAGTTACCTCACCCTTGTAGGATTTTGCCAGGGCAGCGCTGCTCATGCCACCGATGAATGCGGTCATGGCGATCAGTACAATCAGTTTCTTTGTCATTGGTTACTCCTTGTGTTTTTATGTTGTTTTTGAAAAGCCGGGACGGCCCCCATGCGGGAACCGTCCCGGCTTTTCTTGTTTCGTTAGTTATAGCTGTTTTAGAACCAAGCTTCCATGGTCAAGTATACCTGATCCATCGAGTCGACGGGAGCAAAGAACTGAGCGTTGAGGGGATCCTCCAACTCGTCGATGTCCGCCGGAGCACCCAGCCAGTTGCCGCTGCCGGTGTACTCGTACTCGTAGTGCTGGTAGCCCAAGCGCATGAACGCTTTACACTTGTCGCTGAGCAGATCGCCGACAGGCATGTCCCAGAGCAGGTAGGCTTCGCCAACATGGCCGCGGGTGGCCAGCTTGGCCAGGGTCATGTCGTCATGACCGGGGGTCATGGAGATCCAGTTTTTGGTGCCGTAGTTGTACTCAAGACCAAGCTTCAGGCCGATGTCGTCCAGATCGTAACGAACGCCGGCATAGACGCTGTAGCCATCTTTCTGGCCTGGATTTCCCCACCAGGAACCGAGCAGGGTGGAACCCATTTCGTCAACGCCATCAGGATCGGTGCGGCTCCAACCGGCGGAAACAAAGTAGTTGAGATCGGCAACTTTATCCAGATAGACCATGGAGGTGTGGAAGATGTCGCCGAGGTTCTCGGTGTCGAGGGTGCCGTTGCTGATAGTGTGATCAGGGTCAATGGCGAGCTCAAGAGGGTTCGCGAATGTTACGCCGTCAGGTACGTTGACAATGTTGACCGCCATGAACGACTGGATGTTCATGAAACGGGGGCCTTTGTTGATGATGTCCCAGCTGAAACCACCGAAATCCATGTCGTCAAGGTTGTCACCATTTTCGAGTGGACCGGCTTCAAACCCGCGACCGTAGCAGAAGCGGATTTTACTGTAGCCCATGAAGTCGAATGGGTTGTCAAACACCATGCCCAATGAGGCACCGTCAAAGGCGTAGTCCATGTAGTTGACCGGGGTGGCCATCCGCTTGCCTGTGCCTTGACGTATGTGGGCAGGGGGACCGTCGGTGGTGGGGCGACGACCGATGGAGAACCAGATCGGTTGATCGGCAATATTGGTCCAGTTGATGTAGGCGCGATCAACACGCATGGTGCTGTCGGTCGGTTGACGGCTGCTGGCGCCATCCATTTCGTTAAAGCTGTTCATGAAGTAGGGGCCGTTGACGGTAGGGTTGGATGTCATACCCCAGGCCTTGTACATGGCCAGACGACCTTTGAACTCAAGGTTCTCAGCCGCTTTTACTTTCACGCCCAGGCGGAAACGGTTGGTGAACAGGCTGTCGTTCTTATAGTTGTTTTTTTCAGTCATGCTGTAGCCAATAGGGCCCATTGTAGAGGCCTTCCACGCGCCAATTGCAGCCATCATGGCATTTGGGTCTTGGGGGAAGCCTGCCATAGCTAATGCGTTAAAGTTTTCAATCATCATTTGGCGACTAGCAGCTGAATAAGATTGCATCATGCCAACAGCACCTTGAACCGCCGACGACATCATTGTGGTTTTGTCTTCAGTAGTTAAGGTTGGCATGGCGTTGAGTGCGTCAAGATCAAATCCACCGCCTTGAATCATCATTGCGGTTGCGTCTGCAATCTCACCAGCACCCCAATACGCCTTGGTGTCGGCGTCGCTGAAGTCCAGGCGGGCACGGTAGTCGCCAGTGAACTCAAAGCGGCTGCTATTATCCCATTTTTCAGAGCTGCCTTCCAGCAGTTCAACAGAATCGGCGTTGTCGTCGGCTGCTTCTTGAACTTCATCCAGTTGCGATTGCAGGCTGCTCAGCTGTGAGGACAGCAGCTCAATCTGCTTTGCGAGGTCTGCTGTCGTGGGAGCTGCAAATGCGCCTGAGGGCAGGAGCATCATAGCGGCCAGGATCAGACCGACTGTTCTTTTTACCATGTTGTTGCCTCCATAGTAGGTTTGTTTTAGGTGGAGCCGGTGCTCCGAAAATTTGTTGCGCAGCAGACCGTCTGCTGTGGCTTATGTCTATTGTTCATTGTCGCTGTGAGGTTCCGTGACAGGGGATCCTCACAGCGGCAAATTAACAATAGGCTGATCATGATAACGGTTATTTTTAATATACGCATATCACGATGTGTGCCAGTTTTTGTAACGATCCGTTTTTGTGGAACTTCTTTGTTTTTTGTTGCGGGAAGGGAGGGTGGTTTTCAGAAATTCGCTGGCGATATAGCTGCTTGACTCCGTAATATGACCAGTTTTTTCACTGCGTGAAGAGTGCGCTATAGCACAAACTGAAAAAGGCGAGCTTGCGCTCGCCTTTTTCAGTGATCTTTTATGTTGATTTGCCGTTGTTAAACGACCTGTTCCATGGTCCAGATACCGCAGGGGCAGATGCCGGAGCAGATGCCGCAGCCGATGCAGATATGGTCGTCGGAAACGTACTCAAATGTACCATTCGGTCCTTCGACGCGCCGGATGGCGGCTTCGGGGCAGGCTTCGAGACACATGGAACAATCGCGACAGGTGCCGCAGGAGATGCAGCGGGTGGTCTCTTCACGAGCATCGTGGAGTTTCAGTTGGCCACGATTGCGCGGCCGGAACAGCTCCATGCTCAGGCGGTGTTGTGGAATGGTTTCCAGTTTTTTCCGTTCGATGATTTCCAGACCGTTGAGCAGTGCATCGCAGTAGTCTGCCGCCTCATGGCCGTGGCCGATGGCGTTGGTTAACAGGCCGGGGCGGGTGGTATCACCGATGGCAAAGACGTTGTCGATGACATTCTCTTCGGCTTTCACCTGCCAGCAGCCGTTGACGTTCATCATGCCGCGGTCTGTCAGCCAGTCATGGGGAACGTAGGAGAGGTCGGGACGCTCACCGATGGAGATGATCACCATGTCGGCTTCGATCAATTCACCCTCCTTGGTGTGGAGACCTCTCACGCTGATGTGGTCGGTATGGATCGGCCAGCGGATCTCTCCACCCAGGGCTTCAACGTGATCGATCTCATTTTTGAATGCTGCCGGACGCTGAACGTCGATGGCGGTCACTTTTTTTGCTCCCATGGCATAGGCACCGAGGGCAACGTCCATGCCGGCATTACCGGCACCGATTACGACTACTTTTTTGCCGACGGTGGGTTTTTCACCGGCATTGATTTTTTTGAGGAAATCGAGCCCTTTAACCATCAGTTCGTGGCCGGGGAACGGAATGATCACGGGGTTGTGGGCACCGCTGGCGATGATCACTGCTTCGTAATCGTTGCGAATCTGCTCAAACAGGGCACTGTCGACCTTGGTGTTGGTTTGGGTTTTGATCCCCGTATCAAGCATGCGCTGAATTTCGCTATCGAGAATTTCGCTGGGCAGGCGATCGGTGGGGATTGCTTGATAGAGCTTGCCGCCCAAACGGTTGTCCGCTTCATAGACCGTAACATCGTGGCCTTTGAGGCGCAGTTGCCAGGCTGCCGACAGGCCGCCGGGGCCGCCGCCGATGATGGCGATTTTTTTGCCGGTATCGGCAGCGCATGGTGGTGCCGGTGTGTTGACGGACAGCATACCCAGTTGTTTCATCGACACCGGAGTGTCGAGGAAGCGACGGCTGCAGGCGTCCATGCACAGGTTCGGGCACACTTGACCGCAGACGCTGGCTGGGAACGGTGAGTAGCGCAGTACCAGCTCTAGCGCTTCTTTCTCTTTGCCTTCGCGCAACAGCTTCAGCCGATCCTGGGTGGGGATAAAAGACGGGCAGGAGGATTGGCAGGGGGCGGCATAGCGTTTTTCCAACCAGTGTGGAATTTTCAGTCGATCATCACCGGTGTTAACCAGTCCGGCAACGTGGTTGTAGTCGTCATCGATGATATCGCCGAAGATCCCCCCCTCGACCCACTTGCCGAGACGGAATTCGTTGAGGGAGATTCGCCCCTTGGCGTTGCGTTCCTCGTAGGTTCTGGCAACGATCTTTTTCCACTGCCCCATGTCGCTGAGGGTGGCAAGCAGTTCAGGGCGCTCAATGCGTTCAAGAAACTCCGGCAGGCCGCCGGTGAGAAACTGTTGATCGGCCTCGTCGAGGTCGAGTAGCCAGACATCGTCAGACAGACCGGCCACTGGTCCGCGCACATAGAGGGTGCCGCTAACCATACCGGCGCAACCACGGTCGCCGAGAATGGAATCGAAGTTTTCGCAGTCGATGCCACAGATAACGCCGATACCGCCGCCCATGAATTCAAAGGAGAATGAGCCGGTTTTTTTCAATACCCACAGTTCCGGGGCGTCGAATGCCGGGTCATGCTTCATTAGTGAACCACTGCGGGTTCCCACCTGACCGGCGACAAAAATCTTGCCGCTGGCGGCGCAGTGAGCGGTGGTGTCGCCACTGTCGCCGAGGATGGTCAAAGTGGCACCGGAATTGAGCCAGCCGGCATCGGCCGGAGCCGAGCCGTCGACGATGATGTCGGTCCCTTCGAGACCGAAGGAGCCGACACGTTGGCCGGGGTTCTTGACTCTGAACTTTAGCGGCGTGCCATCGGCCGTCCATAGTGGGCCGCCGATGTTGTGGTGACCCGAGGATAAAATCTCAAATTCGGTTTCACCGTTTTCGAGGGCGGTATAGATCTCTTGTAGCAATATTTGGGTGGAGATGCGCCGCTTGTCGGCGCCAAATCCATTAATTTCTGCAGCCATTTATAGTCTCCTTAACACACGTACTGGACTTGTAAGCGGTCCGCTACGGATTTGTCCATGGCAACCAGAGCGTCAGAGCGACCAATCGGTAATGATGAGTTGCCGATCGGGGCCATCAGTTTCTTGAGTTCCTGATCCATAGCCAAAAAGTAGTTGACGATGTTTTCCGCCACCTGTTCCGGATCAAGGCGGTGGGCCAAGGCCGGGTTCTGCGAGGTGATCCCTGCCGGGCACAGTCCGGTGTTGCAGGCATTACAGCGGCCCTGATCGTTACCGACGCAGCCGGCCATCTGTAGAATCAGCTTGCCGGTAAAGACGCCGTTGGCGCCGAGGCACATCATCTTGAAGGCATCGGCGGCGAGATCGCCGGTCTTGCCGAGGCCACCCGCCGCCCACAGTGGAATCTGACCCTGGCGGCCTTGAGTTACCGCTGCCAGGTAGCAGTCGCGCAGCTTGCTGACGATGGGGTGGCCGGTGTGGTCGAGGGAGACCTCATGGGCCGCCGCCGTACCGCCATCAATGCCGTCGAGGAAGAAGCCGCCGACGATGTTGTACGGGTCGCGTACCAGGTTGTTGAATACCGAAACGCTGGTCGATGAAGCTGCAACCTTGATGGCGACAGGAACACGGAATTTAAAGGCCGCATTGAAGGAGAGGAACATCTTCTGCACACTCTCCTCGATGGAGTATAGACCCTGATGGTTGGGTGGGCTGAGCAGGTCGGTCTTGGGCACACCGCGGATGGCCATGACGTGTTCAGCCACTTTCTGGGCCTGAAGCAGACCGCCGTCTCCGGGCTTGGCGCCCTGGCCGATCTTGATCAAAACCCCGGCCGGATCTTCAATCATCTCCGGCATCGCCTGGAGAATACGGTTCCAGCCGAAGTGGCCGGAGGCGATCTGCAGGATCATGTACTTGAGGTACTTGCTCTTGAGCAGCCGCATGGGTACGCCGCCTTCGCCGGAACACATCCGTACCGGCAGGCCGCACTCTTCGTTGAGATAGGCGACGGCCATGGCCACCCCTTCCCACATCCGCCACGACAGGGCACCGATGGACATGTCGCCGATGATCACTGGATAGATTGAGTTGACGGGCGGCATATGGCCGTTGCTGACCAGCTTGCCGTTGCTGCCCAATGTCATGGGCAGTTCGTCGGCGGGCAGGATGCGACCGAAGGGGGCCAGCATGTCAAAGGTGTGCCGTTGGGCATCGAGGCTGGGGTCGGTCATCTGTGAGATGCGACCGACACGCAGCTGGTCCAGGGTGCGGATGCTGCCGGTCAGGTTCTTGCGACCACCGCGCTTTATTGAGTCGCCACCACTGCAGCGGGTGACAATCGGATGGCGCGTGTCGGGGTTGCGTACCGGCGCAATGGCGTCATTGGGGCACACTTTTTCGCAGATGCCGCAGCCGCGGCAATAGTTCTTCAGCGAGTTGACCTGCTTGATCACCGGTACCGCTGAAAAACGGGCACGGGGGTCGGGGAGGTCGCCCTCGGAGAAGATCATCCGTCGGCGCTCGATTTTTGCTTCAATGGCGCGGAAGGAGCAGGCGGCAACGCACGAGCCGCACAGGGTGCAGCGGTTGGCGTCGTAGCGCAATTTCCATGGCAGATCGTTGGGGGTTGTATCGTGTATTTTTACTGTTTCCATCGTGCAACCTCCAGTTCCTCATTGATCACGACAATTTCTCGTTCGTTGGGGTAAATATCGGTACTCCAGTCCCGTTCGGGCAAAATCTCATTGATGCCGCACACCTCAGAAGCGATAGCGATGGTGTCTTCAGTCTGGCCGATCACCACCGGGCGCAGTTTTTTGGCATCACAGCAGGTAAACATGGTGTTGTCCGGGAGGACGCCGATAATGGTGTTCGGGCCGTTGATTTCGAGGTGGGTCAGGGACTGGCGGATGGCGCGGAGTTGCTCTGCATTCTCGCGTTCATTCATTTCGTGGAACGGCAGTGGTGTGATCACATGCTTAAAATATTGCAGTGGCCATTTCAGTTGGCGATGGATGTAATGCAGACTGTAGAGGAAGCACTGTGAATCGGATTCGAAACCGATATAGCCACGGTGCAGCTTGGCCTGCATCTCCTTGTTCTTCTGGTAGAAGGTGTTTTCGCCGTTGGCCAGGCCGGTGTAACCTTGCAGGAAGAACGGGTGGGCGGCATAGCGAACGATGTCGTAGTTGGTGTTTTGACGACATTGGGCGGTGATCACCTTGGCGGTGAAATTTTCGTCTGCTTCCCACAAATTGAAGAAGGTGCCGATATCGCGCGGATCACCAATTTCCTTGAGGGTGACGACATCCGGCCAGAATGAGTAGACAAAACCCTGCTCATCAGGCTCAAGAGCAGCGCGCATCTTCAGGCGCATGTCGAGAAGTAACTCCTCTTTCTCTTCCTGGGTGGCATTCTTGTAGCTCTTGGGGAACGAAAAGGTTTCGAACACGTAGTTGGGCATGGCAATGATGTCAAGATCATCACTGGGGTATGTTTCCGGCACCCATTGCAGAACGCGGCGGAACCCGGCATCGTGCAGAATATTCTCGGCAAGGTTCAGACCTTCATCGGTGCAGGCCATGGACAGGGTGGGCAGGTGTTTGTAACCTTCAAAAATTCCGCCCAGATCTTGCATGACCATGGCAAACCCCGAGTTGTCATGTCCCTTTTGCTGCGATTGCATCAGCAGTAGGGCCTTGCTCGGGTGTGTGTAGTTTTTGCTTTTGATTGCTCCTATACGACACATTAGGCATTTTCCTCCATCGTAGATTTTTCAGATTATGGTTTATGAAGCAAAAAGTATACCAATGTGTGGATGTTTTTGGTTGTTCTGCGTAACTGCTGAATTTATGAAGGAAGCTGTGAGGGTTGGTTGACGCGGGGTTGAGTTTTTTAAACGGTGTGAGTTGGCGTGTGTTTACTTTGTGTACTCAGATTGCGTTTGGTCTTTGATAAAGTTTAACGATAACTCAATGTTTAACGACAACCGATGCCTGTAGAAGTCCGGGACTCGCCCCGGCAGGCGACCTCCTTTTTGAAAGCCGCCAAAAAGGAGGCAAAAATCGGCTTTTTTATTTCTGTAGCATTGAAGTGGTGAAATGATGACACTGTTTCTGACAAGACAACCGCAGCGCTGCGTAGCAACAAAAGAGCTTGCAGGCTGCCTTACGTCGCTTCGCGATTCGCAGCTATTGTTGCGTGATGACGGTGTTCTGATTGAACATGTCCCTCAAGAACTAGCATAGATTCTGTTGCACCAACATGTTGTCGCATAACGGTGCCACCGCAACACTGAGAACATCACCCACACAACCAAATATTCCTGACGCCAACGCAGTAAAAAAAGAAACTCAGTCGGCCTCAAGGCCCGACTGTCCGCCTAACTTAGGCATGACGGAAACGGACTCATCATATGTTTGAACAGAAATATCGCGAAGCGGGTTTTAGGCGATTTCTTTGCCCACTTTCTTTGGGGTCAATAAAGAAAGTGGGTCGGCTGCGGGGCGAGTTCCGCGACCTTGACCTTGGTATTTAAACCACAAAAGGCTCCCGAGATAACTCAGGAGCCTTTTGTGGTGTTATGTCGATAATGTATTTAAAGAGTCTCTACCCAGTTGTGATCATCCGGGCATTGACCGTATTGAATGCCGGTCAGGGTGTTATACAGTTTCATGGTCAGCTCACCGGCGTCACCGGTGCCGAGTTTGACGTCGCGGCCTTTGTAGGTGAATTGGCCGACCGGGGAGACCACGGCGGCGGTGCCGGTGCCGAATGCCTCTGTCAGACGGCCGCTTTCAGCTCCATCAAGGATTTCACCGATGGTGAGCGCGTGCTCTACCACTTCATAGCCGAATTCCTTGACCAGGGTCAGAATCGAGCGGCGGGTGATGCCGTTGAGGATCGAGCCGGTCAGTGGTGACGTGTAAATCTTGCCGTCGTAGAGGAAGCAGATGTTCATGCTGCCTACCTCTTCTACGTATTGGCGGTGAACACTGTCTAGCCACAGTACCTGATCGTAGCCTTTTTCCGCAGCCATGGTTGAAGCGTACAGGCTTGAAGCATAGTTTCCGCCGGTTTTGGCTTCACCTGTGCCGCCGGATGCAACGCGTATGTACTCGTCGGAAACCCAGATTTTTACCGGACTCAATCCCCCTTTATAGTAGGCAGCTACGGGAGAAAGGATGATGTAGAACAGGTAGCTATCCGCTGGTTTCACTCCCAGTACCGGTTCGGTGGCGATCATGGTCGGGCGAATGTAGAGGCTGGTGCCTTCACTGTGGGGAACCCAGTCCTGCTCCAGTTTGAGTAGCTCGCGCAATGCCTTGAGGCAGAAGTCGACATCGAGTTCCGGCATGCACATGCGGCGGGCGCTGAGGTTGAAGCGCTCAAAGTTGTCCCGGGGGCGGAACAGGGCGATCTGACCGTCTGCGCGGCGGAATGCTTTCAGGCCTTCAAAAATCTCTTGGGCGTAATGGAGCACCAGTGCGGCAGGGTCGAGACTGAATGGTCCATACTGTTGGATGCGCGGCGAGTGCCAGCCTTTGCCGGTGTCATATTCCATGACAAACATTCGGTTGGTAAATTCTTTACCAAAAACGAGATTGCTTTCGTCGCTAACAGGTTTTTTGATCTCATCAACAGGTAATATTTGGATGTCCGTCATATTATGATCCTCCGCAGGAGATATTTAGCCGGATTTCTCATGAAGACCGTCGCGAGAAGTCAGGAAGTGCCTTGGATGCAAGGTACACTTGGAAAAACACTCGCAAGCATACTGTCCGTATGGCGAGAATGTTTTTTCAAGTGTAACGCAGCAGGCTTGGTGCTTCCGGGCTTCGTAGCAGATTTTTGTGAGAGCTCCGGGTTCGTTTGATTGTGTGAAGTCAGACTGGTTTATCTAGCATAACTGACCCGATCCCCGCAAGGGGATTGTGTCAATATGCTGAATCCATAGGTACGCGGTGGGTCTGTTGCCGGAGGTAATAAGGGCAAGACTGGAGCGTTGATGCGGTTTGCGTTAATCGTCGTTGCTTGAAACCGAATCATAGAGCAGGTTTTTTATGTTGTTACTTTGTTCTTTGTCGCTGAAGTTGCGGATGTGACGCTCAGTCTGAGCTTTTTTGGCTTGATCTTCAAGTTGTTTTGTCGATTGTGAGCTATGTCTGCTGTCCATGCTGGTGCTCCGTCTTGAAGGGATTTTAATTGATTTTATCAGTTCTGTTTGGGGGGTCAAGGAATAAATTACCCTTGCTGGTAATTTAGATATTTGTGGGAATACTGATTGAGAAGGTTAGGAGGCTTTTCTATTGTCGGACAGACTCCTGGGGTGGATTATGTGTGATGGTGTCGCAAAAACGCTGCAACGCGAGTAGCGAGCAGACTTTTTGCGATGCCATCATGTGTGGCCGATCGCTCGTGCAGCGGCAACGACGGCAACGGTGTGTCCGTGCTTTTGTAGTTGGATGGTGCAGGCGCGGGCTGTTGCTGTTGTCGTTACAACGTCATCAACTAGTAAAAGTCGTTGTGGCGGCAGGTTCAATGTCGAATGGAATGCGCCAGCGATGTTGAGGTGGCGCTGGCGTGCGGACAGTTGTGATTGCGGTGGTGTGTAACGGTGTCGCTCTAGTGCTGTTGGCAATAACGGCAGGTCGAGGGTTTGCGCCAGTCGGCGTGCCAGCAGTAGCGATTGATTAAATCCCCGCTCCTTAAGGCGTTGCGGATGGAGGGGGACGGGGATGATCTGAGTTGGTGCATAGTTTTGAATCTGTTCACCAAGGGCGCGAACCATAAGTTCGCCCAGTGGAACGGCCAGTTGAGGTTTGTGTTGGTATTTGAACTGTTGGATCAGTTCGCCGAGTTGGTCAGTGTAGAGGCCGGCGGTCTGTAACCAGATAAAGGGTGCGGGGGTTGTAGAACATTGTCCACACAGGTGTTGAACGCTGCTGGTGACCAGATAGGGTTCGGCACAGATTGGACAGTTGTCTACAGGTTGGCGCAGTGCTGCGGTGAAGCAGTCGCTACATAGCGATGTTGAACCGTTGCCGTGAAGGGGATTTAGTGGGGAGCTTATGGGTCTGTGACAGGCATGGCAATGAGGTGGTAATAGCTGATGGTCGAGCCATTGCGCTTCAGCCGAGATTTGACCGCACAGCCAGTGGCAGATCGGTTGCCACCATGCTCTGGATCTCCGCTGACGTTTCGTTGCCATGGTGCCTCCAGGCTGTGGCGTTAATCGTTGATCAGGTTTGTGCCGGTCATTTCCACAGGTTGGGCCAGGTTGAGCAGGTTGAGGATGGTCGGTGCCAGATCGGCCAGCTTGCCATCAGCGAGGCGGACATTTTTAGCCTGATCGCTGACGTAGATCAATGGTACATCGTTGATGGTGTGGGCGGTGTAGGGGTTGCCAAGACTGTCCGTCATTTGCTCGCAGTTGCCGTGATCGGCGGTAATCAGCAGGCAGCCATCGGCCTGTCGTGTGGCATCAACCACCTGTTGCACACAGTTATCGACAGTCTCCATGGCTTGAATGGCCGCAGTGAGGTTGCCGGTGTGGCCGACCATGTCCGGGTTGGCGAAGTTGAGGATGATCAGGTCGTAACGGTCACTGCGGATTTGTTCAATTACTTTGCTGGCGACTTGTGCCGCGCTCATCTCTGGTTTTTGGTCATAGGTTGTCACCTCTTTGGGGGAGAGGACAAGGATTCGGTCTTCACCGGCGACCTTTTGTTCGTTTCCACCGTTGAAAAAGAAGGTGACATGGGCATATTTTTCGGTTTCGGCGATGTGGAGTTGTTTCAGTCCTGCCGCCGAGATGGTTTCGGCAAGGATATTTGGATAGTTTTCAGCCGGAAATGCAACAGGCAGGTGCAGTTGCTCTTCGTATTCCGTCATGCAGACAAATGTGGCCAATGCCGTTTTGCGAGGGCGCTCAAAGCCGCTGAAGTGGTCGCTGGTGAAGGCGCGCGAAATCTCTCTGGCGCGATCAGCACGAAAGTTAAAGAAGATGATACCGTCGTCGTCGCTGACCGGATGTGCGCCGTCAATGATGCATGGCTCGACAAATTCATCCGTCTGGTTGTTGGCGTAGGCCGCCGTAATCGCCGCTTCACTGGACGGGAAGGCCGTTCCTTCACTGCAGGTCATAGCGCGATAAGCGCGTTCGACGCGATCCCAACGTTGATCACGATCCATGGCATAAAAGCGGCCGCTGATCGTTGCAATTTGTCCGGCGCCGATACGTGCGAGTTCCGCTTCCAGTTGCTGCAAATAGTTGGCAGCGCTCTGGGGTGGCGTATCGCGACCGTCAAGAAACGGATGGATGAAGATCTTTTTGATGCCGGAGTCTTTAGCCATCGCTACCAGGGCGTAAAGATGACTGTTGAGGGAGTGGACGCCGCCATCGGAAAGCAGACCCATAAGGTGGAGGGCGCCTTGGCGGTTTTTGATCTGATCAAGCGCTTTGACGAGGGTTTCATTGCTGAAAAAGTCGCCATCGTTGATGCTTTTAGTGATACGGGTTAGATCCTGATAGATAATTCGTCCAGCACCGATATTGAGATGTCCCACCTCGGAGTTACCCATTTGACCGTCGGGGAGACCGACGGCCAGTCCCGAAGCTTGAAGTCGGCTGTGGGGGTAGTCCGCCATCAGCTGATCAAGGCACGGGGTGTTAGCGAGGGCAACGGCATTGCCCTCTTGCCGGGGGCTGATCCCCCAGCCATCGAGGATGGTCAAGACAACAGGGCGCTGAACGGTGGAATTCATTGTCCGTTAAGCTCCCGCTTGAGGGATAACGGGTTCGACAACCTTGCGGTCTTCGATCAGCTTGCGGAAGGCGATGCTGTAGCTACCCCAAGTACCACAGACGTCGCAACGGCTCTTCCACTCCAGGGATCTGTCGCCGCAGCAGTCACAGACGTAGCCAAGGCTGAGCTGGTTGTCAACACCCAGCGCTTTCTGGTACTCCTCAATGGCTTCGTCGATCCGATTGCGGCGACGATGTGCTTCGGCCAGGAGTAAGTGGATCTGTGGGAAGTCGGGCGCGGAGCTTTCAACCGTATAGATGTGCTCCATCGCTTCGTCAACCATCTCCAGGCGCAGGCACAGTTTGCCGTAGAAGAAGCGCAGAACAAGGTCGTTGCTGCGTTCAGTCAGAGCGCTGGCGTAGAAAGAGAGCAGAGATTGCGGGTCTTCCTGCTGAATATACAGGTTTTCAAGGCGTGACAAAAAGACGCTACGGCCCAGCTTCTTGTAGCCTTCCTGCCAGATTTTTGCTGCGTCATCAATGTTGTTGGCTTGGATATAGGCGTCACCGAGGGTGACACGAGCCGCCGTGAACTCAGGTGATTCCTTGATGATCTGTTTGAGTGCTGACACCGCTTGGTCGCCATCGTTGTTGGCCAGTTTCTGTTTGGCAACTTCGTAACGGATGGAGAGCATTTTTTCTTTTTCTTCCTGAATGCGGTTGCCACTCAGGCCGGCTTTGAGCAGTCGCTTTTGCAACTCTTGGGCTTGTTCCCAACGCTGATGTTTCATGTGTAGATCGCGATGGGCGCGGATCGCTTTGCGATTGTCTTTTTCCTGCTCCAAGATCTCCTCGTACTCTTTGCACGCTGAATCGTCTTGTTCAAGTTGTTCGTAGGTGGCGGCCAGCTTGAACAGCACTTCCAGGCTCTTGCCGTTGATGCTTTTGGCCTTGCGCAGCAGGGTGATCGCGCCCTGGGTGTCGCCCTCCTGGCTGTTGACGCTGGCCAGGGCGATGTAGCCCTCTACCTTGTTGGGGTCTTTGTCGATTGCTTTTTGCAGCAGGGTGTGAGCGCGCTTGATATCGCCGGAGAGCAGACGACCAACACCGTCACGGTAGATGGTATCGATCTCTTTGGTCTTTTTCTCGCCGCGGCCACGCAGCCAGCCACGTAGTCCGTAGCTGAGAGCTCCATAGAGGTGAAAGCCGTAGCCGATAAACAGGCCGACGAGGATACAGCCGATAACAATGACGGTAACCGGATAGGTTACCGAGTTGTCCGGCATGAAAAAGATGGTCATTTCCTGGGGATTAATGCCTGAAAAGAAGACAAAAAAGGCCAGGAACATAATGACAACTAAGAGAAATGACATGAGAGTCATACGATCCTCCTGAGGGCGTAGCCCAGACAAAAATTAAATAAAAAAATATATATACAACATACCAAATGGTTTAACTGTTTATTTTGTGCGCCCTTACCGCTGTCGTGCTAACGATTATGATAGGGTTCGCCGCGGATAATTGTCATGCCACGGTAAAGCTGTTCCAGTAGAAACATCCGTGCCATCTGGTGGGTCAGAGTCATGTCGGACAGTGACAATAATTCATTGCAACGCTGCCGAAGGTCGTTTGTCAGGCCGTAGGCGCCGCCGATAATCAAGCAGATATTACTGGTGCCCTGGATCATGTGCCCTTCGAGTTTTTTTGCAAATTTCTCCGAGCTGGCCCTTTTGCCTGTTTCGTCAAGACCGATGACGTAACTGTCTCGGGGGATTTTGGCGATGATCGATTCGGCTTCGCTGTTGCGAACGAAGTGTGCATCGGCTTTCTTTCCGCCCCGTTTTTCCTCTTTTAATTCAATAACCTGTAGCGATGTGTAGCGCTTAAGTCGTTGCTCGTATTCCTGTGCCCCTTGTTTGAGGAACCCAATGGTGAGTTTGCCGATACAGAGTACGGTCAGTTTCATTGTGCTTACCGTTTAGTTGCCGACTGTCAGTTCGGCAGGCAGTTCCAACTCTTTGGCTTCGGCCCACAAGCCATCGAGGTCGTAAAAGGTGCGCACGTCCTGTTGAAAAACGTGAACCATGACATCACCATAGTCGAGTAGCACCCAGCGCCCGTCGTTCATCCCTTCCACTGCCAGCGGTTGCAGATCGAAGTTCTGCTTAAGTCCTAAGCGAATCGATTCGGCAATCGCCTGTACCTGGCGATCCGATGTACCGGTAGCCAGGAGCAGGTAGTCGGTAAGGGACGATAATTCAGAGACATGAAGGATCTTCACATCGAGGGCTTTTCTGTTGAGAGCGTATTCAGCGCAAAGTAATGCGCGTTGTTCCGATTGCAAAGTCGTTACCTTTCTGCAGGCGCATATAGATGATGTGCCTGGATATAATCGTTAACGGCCGTTGGTACGAGGGTGTCAATGGGCCGGTTTTGTTCAATATTGCGTCTGATTTCAGTGGAAGAAATATCGATAAATGTTTCTTCCAAAAAATATAAATGGTGGCCACTTTGGTGGCAAAAAGTTTTAAGTACGGAATCATAACAGAACTCAGGGCGGATGGCAACGGGCAGAGCTTCTGCTGATGCGGGTGTTTCGCTGCCTGGTCGTCGGGCGACCACCAGGTGGCACAGTTCAAACAGGCGTCGGTATTCATGCCAGCTGTGCAAGGTGTGCAGGGAGTCCATGCCGATAAGAAAATAAAACTCATCGTCGGGATACAATTGTTGGAGTTGTTCGAGGGTGTGAACCGAGTAGCTTTTGCCCGAACGGCGTGATTCGATATCGCAGGGCTGGAAGGCGGGCCGATCAGCGATGGCCCGCGTAACCATCTCCATCCGTTGAGCAAAGGGGGGCAGGTTGGCATCGCTCTTGTGGGGAGGAGATGCTGCCGGAATAAACAACACCCGATCCAGCTGAAATGCCGCCAGCAATTCCTGGGCAATCAGCAGATGGCCGTTGTGGATCGGGTTGAACGTGCCTCCTATGATGCCCGTTTTCATGTTGTCTCCGTGGTCAGGGCCTGATTTGGCCGTCGCCAAAGACGACAAATTTGCGTGTGGTCAGATCTTCCAGACCCATGGGGCCAAAGGAGTGCAGCTTGGTGGTCGAGATGCCGATTTCGGCCCCCAGTCCCAGCTGGTTGCCGTCGGAGAAGCGTGATGAGGCATTGACCATGATGACGCTGGAGTTGACGGCGCGAACGAACTGCTGCGAATTGGCATAGCTGTTGGTGATGATCACTTCGGTGTGCAGCGAGGTGTGACGACGGATGTGGTCGATCGCTTCATCCAGGCTATCGACGACGCGCACGGCCAGTATCAGATCGAGATACTCTTTGTCCCAGTCGGCTTCGGTTGCGGCAACGGCATTTGGCGCCAGGGAGCACGTCACCGGACAGCCGCGTAGTTCAACCTTGTGCTGTGCCATGGCCCGCGCAATATGCGGTACGAAGGTTTCGGCAATGTCCTTATGGATTAACAGTGTCTCCATGGCATTGCAGACGCCGGGGCGTTGAACCTTGGCGTTGATGCAGATCTGTGTGGCCATATCGGTGTCGGCATCGGCATCGACAAAGGTGTGGCAAACCCCTTTGTAGTGCTTGATCACCGGAATGCGTGAGTTTTCACTGACAAAGCGGATCAGCCCTTCGCCGCCGCGTGGGATGATCAGGTCGATCTCTTCGTCGAGCTTAAGCAATTCAGTCACCGCCTGACGATCGGTGGTGGCGACAACCTGTAGAGCCGCCTCGGGTAGCCCCATGCTACTCAATTGTGCTTTGAGGATGGTGCCGATGGCGGTATTGGAATGGATCGCCTCGGAGCCGCCTCGCAATACTACCGTGTTGCCGCTTTTCAGACACAGCCCTGCGGCGTCAGCCGTGACGTTGGGGCGTGATTCGAAAATGATGCCGATCACCCCGAGAGGGATGCGCATTCGTCCAACCTGGATGCCGTTGGGGCGTCGCCACATGCCGGTAACTTCGCCGACGGGGTCGGGCAGGCCAGCCACTTCACGTAGACCGTCGGCCATCGATTTGATCCGTTCGTCATTGAGCACCAAGCGGTCGATCATCGCCGCAGATAAATCGTTGGCACGAGCCGCCTGGAGATCCTTTTTGTTCTCCTGTTGCAGGAGCTCGGCATTGGCTTCCAGGGCGTCAGCCATGTGACATAGCAGGTCGTTTTTTATTGTCGAAGACAATCCCGCCATAATGTTGGCAGCCTGTTTGGCGTCGCTGGCCAGTTGTTTCATCTGATCTACAACATCCATTGAGTGGTCTCCTCTTTATTCATCAACATTGTTTTCGGTGAGAACCAAATTGTCGCGGTGGATAATTTCATCGCCATATTTATAGCCGAGAACCTGTTCGATTTCAGCGGTTTTTTTACCCATGATCTGTAGCAGTTCCGCTAACGCGTAGTTGGTGACCCCTTTGGCAAATTCAACACCTTCAGTATTGCACAAACGTACGGCATCGCCGCGGTCAAAGCCACCCTCGACCCCTTTAATTCCCGCTGGCAGCAGGCTGCGACCATGGTGGACAATGGCATTAAAAGCGCCGTCGTCGAGGAATAGTTTGCCACGCGGTTTCTTGGTAAAGGCGATCCAGTGTTTTTTTGCCGCCATGCGCGTGGTGTTGGGGATGAAGTAGGTGCCGATATCTTCACCATCGAAAAAGCGCAGCAGGTTACCCGATTTGGTACCGTTGATGATGGCGGTGCCGACACCATGCAGGGTGGTGCGTTTGGCTGCTTTGAGCTTGGTGGCCATACCGCCGGTGCCGAGATCGCTGTCGGCTAATCCGGCCATGTCGACGATCTTGTCGTTGATCCGCTCCACTTCGTGAATCAGCTTCGCATCGGGGTTGCTGCGGGGATCGCAGTCAAACAGGCCGTCGACATCGGAAAGGATCACCAGCAGGTGGGCCTCGACCAGATTGGTGACCATGGCCGACAGGTTGTCGTTATCGCCGAAGCGAATCTCATCGACAACGACGGTGTCATTTTCGTTGATGATGGGGACAATGCCGTATTCGAGTAGTGTCATCAGGGTGTTGCGGGCATTGAGGTAGCGACGGCGATTTGCCAGGTCATCGCGCGTCAATAGTACCTGGGCAACATTTTCACCGCGACCGCGAAATGCGGTGCGATAGCTGCGCATCAGCCGACTTTGGCCGATGGCTGCAGCCGCCTGCTTGAGGGGGATGGTCTGCGGTTTACCCGTGATGCCAAGATCTCTTTTGCCTGCAGCGACCGAACCGGACGAAACGACAATGATTTCATAGCCGCGTTGACGCAGGGCGCAGATGTCATCAGCCAACAGGTTGATTCGTTCACGATTTAGTCCGTTGCTATCCGAAATGACTGCGCTGCCGATCTTGATGACAATCCGTTTTGTCGGAGATATCAATGTATTACGCATGGTTTGACTGTCCTGAATTATTCTTCGTTTTCTTGATCTGCTTGATCTGCTTGATCTGCTTGATCTGCCGCCTGGCGGGATACATCAAGGCGGGCGCCGATTTCATCAACCAGTTCCTTGATGCCGTCGCCACTGATGGCCGAAATTGAAAAGACGGAATAACCACGCTCTTCAAATAGCGGCGTAACCTGTTTGGCCAGTTCTCTCACTTCGGTGACATCATTTTTTGTCAGTACGACCAGTTGGGGTTTCTTTAACATCTCGGGGTCGTGACGCTCCAACTCGGCGTTGATGGTATCGAAGTGTTCGAGGTAGTTGTCTTCCGGAGCTGAGGTTAAATCAACCAGATGTAAAAAGAAGTCAGTCCGCTCAACGTGGCGTAGGAAGCGGGTACCCAGACCGTGGCCTTCACTGGCACCTTCAATCAGGCCGGGGATGTCAGCCATGACAAAACTTTTAAAACCGCCATAGCGGACGACGCCGAGGTTGGGAACCAGGGTGGTGAACGGATAGTCGGCCACCTTGGGGCGGGCCGCAGAAACCGAACGGATCAGGGTTGATTTGCCCGCATTGGGCATCCCGACCAGGCCGACGTCGGCCATCAGTTTCAGGTCGAGGCGCAGCTTGATGGTTTCACCCGGCTCACCGGGTTGGACGTGGCGCGGCGCGCGGTTGGTGCTGGTGGCAAAACGGGCATTGCCTCGTCCGCCCATGCCGCCGCTGAGCAGCTTGTGCGTTTGACCCGGTTCGGTGAGGTCGATCAATAACTCGCCGCTGTCGGCATCGTACACCAAGGTGCCGGGGGGGACGTTGATGGTCAGTGGTTCCCCAGCCTTGCCGTGCATGTGCTTGCCCATACCGTGCACACCGTTACCTGCCTTGTAGTGGGCATTGTAGCGGAAGTCGAGCAGTGTTGTCAGGCTGGAGTCGGTGTGCAGGTAAACATCACCGCCGTGACCGCCGTCGCCGCCGTCTGGTCCTCCGCGGGGGATAAACTTTTCGCGACGAAATGACAGGCAGCCGCGACCACCGTCACCGGACTTAACATTGATTTTTACTTGATCAACAAAACGCATGGTTTAAATTCTAGTACTTTATTGCGTCGCCATGGTGGGGCGACGCTCCCTGTGGCGGGATAGGTTGATGAGTCACAACGGCGATTGTCTCGTTGTGATGTCAAACTACCACAAAAAAACCCGGAGTTCACAATTAGAACTTCGGGTTTTTCTGTGTTGTGTTGCCAGAAGTCTTGAAGACTCCTGAAGCGACTAGGAGGTTGTCGGGCTTTGCGGATCGTAGCGAGAAATCGACTGTTCGAGGGCAGATTTTCTTAGATTTGAGAACGAATAGCACCGCTATTTGTCGAAAATCTAGGGAAATGTGAACCGATCAGACGGTTTCGCAGTAGATTCTTGTAAGGTCCGACGGCCTCCTTAGTTAGCGTAAACGCTAATTTTTTGACGCTTTTTGTCCTTGCGCTCAAACTTTACAACACCGTCGACCAGAGCAAACAAGGTGTAATCCTTGCCGCAGCCTACGTTGTTGCCTGGGTGAAAAGTGGTACCGCGCTGACGTACCAAAATGGAGCCAGCGGTTACTTCTTGACCACCAAAACGCTTGACGCCAAGGCGCTTACCAACACTGTCGCGACCGTTCTTGGAACTGCCGCCTGCTTTTTTGTGAGCCATGGGTAGCCTCCTTAAGCTTCAATGCCTGTAATTTTCAGACGAGTGATGGGTTGACGGTGTCCATAGGTCTTGCGAAAGCCTTTACGACGCTTTGATTTAAAAACAAGAACTTTCTTGTCTTTGCCCTGCTCGACAATACGAGCCATGACTTTAGCGCTTGGCAATAGAGGTGTCCCGATTTGAACCTCTTCTCCGCCGACCATGAGGACCTCGTTGATTTCAATCGTTTCACCGACCGAACCCGCGATTTTTTCGATTTTTACTGTGTCACCTTCGGATACTTTATACTGCTTTCCTCCGGTCTTGATCACCGCATACATGTACTTCACCTCGCTCTCAAATTTTATTCATTGTCTCTTGTAACGGCGCACCGTACTGCTTCGGTGTCCGACTGTCAAGGATTATTTGACTTGGGGTGATCCGTCATGCCCATGGTTAGGGGTGTCAGCTGTTGTCGGGAGTTTTGTCGAATTTCTTCATGAACTCTGGGTAGTGTTTGGTTATGCAGTCATCACAGATACCGTGAGTGAACGTGGTGTCCGAATGTCTGCTGAGATAGTCCTCAAGCTCTCGCCAGGAACCGTCATCGTCGTGAATTCTATTGCACCAGGCGCAAGCCGGCAGCATGCCGCTAAGGGTGTTGACATCCTCAAGGGCTTTTTCCAACTTGGCGATTTGCTGCATATGCAAACCGCTGGCGGCAAGACTCATGTTGACGCTGTTTGCGATCTGTTCCCCTTTGTGTTGAAAGTGGTCATTAAGCGCATGCTTGGCATTGTAGCCACTGATTGCAACCAGCATCAGATCGGACAGGGCGATAAGAATGCTGAGGGCAAGGAACATTTTCGTCGTTTTTTTCATAGGGTATGCGTATCGTTTGGGTAGCGTTTGAAATCCAATGGACTGGCGGAATCCCATTAAAATGGGATAGATTCATGGACTGTTTTAAAGTGTACTTGCTCTTTCAGGCGGGGCAAGCTTATTACACTCGGAAAAAGTTTTCAGGTTCGTTTCTCCCGCGAAGGCGGGAGTCCAGAACTCTCTGTAAAGCCACTGGATACCCGTCTTCGTGGGCATGACGAATGCAGAGGCAGGTCGTTGAACTTTTGATCGTTTGAGACCTTGTTTTTACAGGACGTGTTGAAGGATCACCGAAAGCGTTGCGTCTGTCCCGTTTTTTCGGCACAACTCCAGAATTCTGGTTGAATCTGCAAATGACGTTTGAACTCAGAACAGCAGAAGAAACAGCAGGTGACAGGATTGATCAGATTAAGCTTTTCAGTGCTTTTTCTCATGCTTGAGGTATGGCAGTCTGTAGGTTGGGTAGAGTAAAACGAAATCCAACGGCTGTTGCTGCTGTTCATGAAGAAATATCATCGATCAAATACGTGCGGGCCGCAAAAGATCAGGCCCGCCCCGCAGTTCGGCCAGATACGCAATCCGTACAAAAAAACCGTTACAAACCACCGTAAGTTACTTTGGATTTCGAGGCTATTTCTTTGCTTGCTTTCTTTGGGGCTTATTCAAAGAAAGTACGTCAGCTGCGGGACGAAACCTGCGAACTTGATCTTGGTTTTAAAGAGCATGAATGTGTAAAAATAGTTGTCGGGTTTACGCTTCGCTAAGCCGACCATTGATGACAGATTACCCGAAAACTAGGTTTTGACAGGGCACTGGGTTGTATCCTGCGATTACCACCGAAGTAAGTCAACCGTAGACTTGACCCCATTTTACATTGACCCCATTTTACATTTTATTGAACCCTCCATTGCTGATCACTAACACAGAAGTCTGTTTCGATAAAATATTTGCACGATAAGTGATTGGGGATGGATTCCATCAATATTGAACTGACAACCCTTTCATTGTCATGCCGCCTGCCCTGCTGCTTCTACCGCGACATGGACTTGTTGGACGAATTCAGGTGATAAAAAACGCCGCGTTTCTGTTCAACTACCTCGATTTTTCCAGCCGCATCCAGCACGTCAAGATATTTGTTGATTTCATTCACATGTAGACTCAGGATCTGTGTCAGGTCGACCAAGGTGCAGGGGCGGCGGGCGATGGTTTCAAGGATCGCGTTTTCGGCATCGCTACGGTAGGCCGGCAGGTTTTTTCTTTTGAGCGCGGCAGCGATGATTTCAACATTGTCCAGTGCCAAAATGTCAACTACGCGGCGTAGCTCTGTTTTCGTGGCACCTCGCAGACCGGACTCGGTTCCGGGGCGGTCAAGGGTATTGATCTGCACGGAATCGGGATTTATCTTGCGAATTGCTTTAGCCAGGGCCGCGATCTCCTCTTCTGAGTCATTGTAGCCGGGGAGAATCAGCACCTCAAGCCAAGTTTTGCCGCTGAATTCGCGTTGAAAATCGATTAGCCCCTGAACACAATCTGCAAGGCGCAAACCAGGTGCTGGGCGATTGATTCTGGCAAAAGTCGCTTCTGTGGCTGCATCCAGCGATGGTAAAACAATATCCGCATCCATTAATTCTTTTCGGACCTGTGGATCATAGAGCAGGGTTCCGTTGGTGAGCACGGCAATGGGAATATCGGGTCGGGTGTGTTTAATAAAGGCGATTACCTCACCCATCTGCAGATTCAGGGTGGGTTCCCCGTAGCCGGAAAAGGTAATGTAGTCGGGATCGGGATTGGTGGTGAAATAGTCGCTTAATTCCTCGATGATTCCTTCATAGAGGATGTATCCCTTACGTTCGAGGGTCAACTTTGTTGTTTTGCCCACTTCACAGTAAACGCAATCTAAAGTGCAGACTTTTTTCGGGACGAGATCAATGCCCAGGGACATACCGAGTCGCCTGGAGGGTACAGGACCGAATAGATACTTATACATGATAGATCTCCGACATCAATTGAGATAATCGCCTCCGACGATCTTGCGGCTGTCGGGGGAATCAGTAGGGAAAAAGGGTAATCAGATTTGACAACCTGACAACTCTTGCCGTCTCATACAGGTGATTCCAGCGTTTCAAACTCCATGAACTTGGCTCTGGCTTTGGCCATGAGCTCGCCGTTGTGATGGATTTCGGCCTTGACCCGGTATAGGGGAGGGATGGCGTCGTCGATGGTGGCGCTGATATCGAGCAGGGCATCACAGGGGATGGGCGCAATGAAGCGGACTTTGAGTTCTCCGGTGAGGGCCTTGATGTTGTGATGAAACAGGCAGTGGGTCATGGCGGCATCGAGCAGTGCGCTGGTGATGCCGCCATGGAGGATGTCGGTGTAGCCCTGTAGCCATTGATGGCTTTGAAATTGGGCCGACACCTTCCCCTGCGCATCGCCGCTGAAATTGAGGCGAAACGACAGGGGATTGATGGTGCCGCACATCAGGCAGCGGTTGTGGCCGATGTCCTGCTGAGATGTGGACGGTTGATCAGTGGTCACAGAGGTTGATCCCGGTGGTTAGCGTTCCGGCCAGGTATTGTTTAATCAGGGAGGTCGGTTCTTCGGCACAGGCTCCGACGATCACCTTGATCCCTTGATCGCTGAACAGCTGTTGAGCACGTTGTCCCATGCCGCCGGCAATGATCACATCGACCTTTTGTTCCCCCAACCAGCGTGGTAACACACCCGGTTCATGGGTTGGTGGTTGCAGTGTTTCCGTTCCGGTTACGGTGTTGGTGTCGGTATCGATAGTTAGCATGGTAAAAATTTCGCAGTGACCAAAGTGGGTGGCCAGCTTGCCTTGAGCGGTAGGAATAGCAATTTTCATGTGTTGTTCTCCGTAGTAGTGAAAGTGCGTAGTGCTTTGTCAAATCTGAATATTGGAGTCAGGGCGGGCACTGTCTCCGCCATTAAGCAATAGGTGCTGCTGTTTATGATGAAATATTATCAATCAAATACGTGCGGGCCGCAAAAGATCAGGCCCGCCCCGCAGTTCGGCTGGTCTGAAACAGTTATACGCCACAGTTGATGGCGTCGCAAAAAGTCCGCCCTCCTGCGTTGCAGCGTTTTTTCAAGACTTCGACATACAACATGTATGCCTTCACCCTTGAAAAACCACTACGCCTTGTAGGTCGAAATTTTTGCTTAGCCATCTTATTTGTTTTTGCGAGACCATCAAAATTGGACAGACTCCCCATACATTCTCTTTTCAACCAATCACAACATTTCCCCAGTTGACAGCCACTAGAGTTCGTGCAATTTATGTCCGTATGAATACACACTTAATCCGAATAGAAATTCTCATGCTAATCGCATGCATTTGTCTGGTCATCTCTTCACCTCTTTGGGCGACTGAACCGGCACAGCCCCCTGCCGAAAACAATGAAGCAGAATCCTTCGAACGCAGTCGAAGACCAGCAGAGAAAAAAGGGAATATCCTCAATATCATTCTCGATAAGGCGCCGGAACTCTCCACCGAACGCGGTACATTGATTATCGAAGCCTTCCTCGACAACAACAGCAACAGCCTTTGGGACGACGATGAACAGAGCTTGAAAGGTCAGGTGTCCTGTGTCCTCGACGATATTGACTACCCTATCCCCGCATTTATCCCCGCCCTGGACTACAATGCCCGCTACAAGCTCAGTTGCCAGGGCAATAATCATTATCAGCCGACATTGAGTCAGAAGAATGTTCTTGTTGCCCGTCGTGGACAAATCATCAAGCTATCCATCCCCTGCCGATCGCTAGCGGATTAACCCTCAGCGATCAACTGAACCCGTCCATGGCAATAACACCACGTCAAAAGAGCTGCTACTGGCCGCTCTTCGGCCCATAAACATTTTTTATTGCCTTGTTTCGACATGGTGAATATAATTGTTAGCACTCACCATAATAGAGTGCTGACAAATTCAAGACAAGGATTCACACCATGTCCAATTTTCCATTAGTCACTGATGGTTTTGAGCACTATATGACTCAAATCAATCACCTTGAGCCGTTGGACCGCACAACCGAACAGCGGTTAGCACGGCGCTACAAACAGTTTAATGACCTGGAAGCGGCCCATCAACTCACCTGCGCCAATCTCCGCTTTGTCGTAAAAATTGCCTACGAATACCGTTCATACGGCCTGAAAATGATTGATCTTGTTCAGGAGGGCAATGTCGGGCTGATGATGGCGATCAAAAAATTTGATCCAGAAAAAAACATCCGCCTGATCAGTTACGCAGTATGGTGGATTCGCGCCTACATCCACAACTTCATTATCAACAGTTGGTCACTGGTAAAAATTGGCACCACCCAAGCACGAAAAAAACTGTTCTTCAAACTACGCCAAACACGGGATGCGCTCAAACAACTCACCGGCGAAGAAGACCACAGCGCAATCGCCAGGGAGCTTGATGTCACCACCAGCGAAGTAGCTGAGATGAGTGTACGGATGGGTGGTAGAGACAGCTCACTGGACGGTGAGATCACTCCGGGGAGTTCAACCAGCCATTTAGAGAACCTCGCTGATGAGCGCAACAATCAGGAACAACGATTAATCGAGAATGAGACCCAGAGTCTGAAACAGCAGCGTATCAAACAGGCGATGCAAACCCTCAAGCCGCGCGAACAACATATCATCAACTGTCGGATTCTGAAGGAAGACAAAGAGACGCTGCAAGGACTTGCCGACCATTACAACATCAGCAAGGAACGGGTTCGACAGATCGAAAAAAGAGCATTGGAAAAACTGCAATCGGCGCTGACAACAACAGAATAAGAAACAACGACCACAAAACACTTGAGTCATGCACGCCCTTGATTTACAATTTCGCTCTTACCCTATTCTCGCAACACTGCAAAAAAAAAGGATATTCCATGAATCGGAGTTTCATCCTAGGTTTGATTGTCCTGGCGCTCTGCGCTTGCTCGACGACTCAACCTAAACAACCGCAGAACAAAGATGCACATTACTACTTACAACAAGGTGAAATCGCCTTTGAAAAAGAGCACTATCCCGAAGCTATTGAGCACTGGCAAAAAGTTCGAGACAGTTTCACCTCTCCTGAACTGACCGCCTTGGCCGAACTGAAGATCGCCGATGCCCAGTTCAACAACGATCAGTTGATTGAAGCCATTGCCGCCTACGAGGATTTCCTCAAGCAACACCCTGGTCACTCACAAACATCGTCCATTTTATTCCGCCTGGGTAATGCACATTACAAGCAAATCCTCGATGAAGATCGTGACCAGACGGCAACACGCAATGCACTAGCCACCTTTGAACAGGTTCAAGCCAACTATCCGGAAAGCGTCGATCCGGCAAAACTGACTGAACTAATACTCAACTGCCGTGATCGTCTCGCTGCCAATGAAAAATACATTGGCCAGTTCTACCTGAAAACCAAACGCTACAGCGCCGCCATTAGCCGACTAAAAAAAATCAGCAGCGACTACCCGGAATATACGGGTCTAGACCATGTACTTTTCTCCCTGGCCCAAGCGCAAAGACTTGAGGGGCAAACCGAACAGGCGACGGCAACACTCAATCAGTTAGAGACGAACACTACTGACGCCGAACTACGCAAATCGGCTACCAAGTTTCGTGACAAATACGGCATCTAGCCCGTTGATATCTAGATAAAAAAAGCCTTCCCGGCATACCGGGAAGGCTCATACTGTTGACAAAACCCTCGCCTCCAGGCGGGGGTTTTGTGTTTTTACAGCTCGAATTCCTGTAAAATGCCCGGATGTTAGTTGATACCGTTTACATGGTTCACAAACCCACCAAAAAGAATCCTAATAGCTCTTTGAGTTAAAAGCAAACAACCCATCCCCGGACAAAACAATTCCCGTCATATTTTCACATGACGGGAATTGTTTTATTCCCCGATTAAAACCTGTCTGTTCTAGCCAACGATTCCAACAAAATCCCCCAGCCGTCTCTTCTTAATAAGAATGTACAATATCACTATTTATTAAAAATTAAACCTCGGCAAGGAGAGAAAAACCCTGTCCACTACCTCAGATCGGGCAAACATTGCAAACAGGAATAATCTATATTCCAAATGGGTTACAGACTTCAGGCCACTCTCTACAGGCAATGAACCTTCAACCCAAGACAGCGCAAAAATTTCCAAATTTCGCTTGACAATTTTTCACACATATAGTATTTGATACACGTATACAACATGAGTCAAACATGGTTTTAATTCAAGAAACAACACCGAGCAAAATATCGACAAACTTTATTTTACTCAGTCTCTTTTTCCAGCAGTAAACGATAAGGCCTTTCTGAGATTCACATCGTTCCTGCATATAATATCCTGTCAACATTCCGTGACAGGAAATGATTAAATCGTATCAAGGAGGAAAAACAATGTCAGAATTCGGTACTCTCGAAAGTCGTGTACATCGTAAAGCGTTGATGGACAAAGTCATGTCAGCTGAGGATTGCATCAAATTCTTCAAACCGGGCATGGATCTTGGTTGGTCTGGTTTTACTCCGGCCGGCTATCCCAAAGCTGTACCCATTGCGCTGGCAGATCACGTTGAAAAGAACAACCTGCAAGGCAAACTGAAGTTCAACCTATTCATCGGTGCTTCGGTTGGTGCCGAGACAGAAGATCGCTGGGCAACATTGGACATGATCGACCGTCGCTGGCCTTACCAAACCGGCAAGAACATCGCCAAAGGGATCAACACCGGCAAAATCCGCATGGGCGACAAGCACCTCTCCTTGTTTGCCCAAGACCTGGGCTACGGTTTCTACACCCCAAAGATTGATATCGCCATCATTGAGGTTTCTGAGATCCTCGCAGACGGTTCACTGGTTCCCACCTCTTCCTGCGGTGTTATCGGTGAGATCCTGATGATCGCTGACAAGATTATCATCGAGGTCAACACCGGACAGCCTTCTTTCCGTGGCATGCACGACTGCCTGGTCCCCCTGAACCCACCCAACCGTCAACCTTTCCTGATCAGCAAAGCCGGCGATCGTATCGGCACTGACTCTTTTGCCTGCGATACCGACAAGATCATCGCTGTTGTTGAGTCCAAGCACCGTGATAAAGGTCGCGCTTTCGCTGACATGGATGAGACCTCCGAAGCCATCGCCGGTCACATCATCGACTTCTTCAGTGCTGAAGTTAAGGCCGGTCGCCTGCCTAAAAACCTGCTGCCCCTGCAATCAGGTGTTGGTTCAATCGCCAACGCTGTTGTCGGTGGTCTGGCTAACGGCCCATTCGAAGACTTGACCGTATTTACCGAGGTTCTTCAGGATACCATGCTGGACTTCCTGGACTCCGGCAAGCTCAAGTACGCTTCCGCTTGCTCCCTGTCCCTGTCTGAAGAGCCTGGCTTCCCACGCTTCCTCGACAACTGGGACAAGTATGCCGACAAGATCGTACTTCGCCCACTATCGATCTCTAACGCTCCTGAGCCTATCCGTCGTCTGGGTTGTATCGCCATGAACACCCCGGTTGAGTTTGATATGTACGCGCACGCTAACTCTACCCTGGTTGGCGGTACCCGTATGATCAACGGCCTCGGCGGTTCCGGCGACTTCTTGCGTAACGGCTTCCTGAAGATTATGCACTCCCCTTCAACACGCCCGAGCAAGACCGATCCTCGCGGTATCACCTGCGTGGTTCCGAAGGCGCCGCACATCGACCACACCGAGCACGACCTCGACGTTCTGGTTACCGAGCAGGGTCTGGCCGACTTGCGTGGCATGGCTCCGAAAGATCGCGCTCAGAAGATCATCGACAAGTGCGTGCATCCTGACTACAAGCCGATCATCCAAGAGTACTTCGACATGGCCAAAACCGAGTGCCTGGCCAAAGGGATCGGTCACGAGCCTCAACTGTTCGACCGCTGCTTCAAGATGCAGCAGAACCTAGCTCAAAACGGCACCATGAAGATCAAAAACTGGGACATCAAAATTGATCTTTGCGAATAACCAGATCACTGTTTCAGTTGTAAAACACAAAAAAGCCCCGCTGCTCGCAGCGGGGCTTTTTTGTACACACAACAAAAACCGAACACATCAAAGGGATCGAGCACCTACCTAGCCATTCGCAGCATTATTTCCATCAAGCAACATTAACCACCACCTACAATTGATAATAAAACACCATATCTGTAACAAGACTAAATCAGACCGGACCACTCTAAAACAAATAAAAATTAACCAGAAAGTATTTCTAAATTTACCACACTATTTCAGCCAGTTAAGGTCCACACAACTCCAACAATAAAATCCACAGACAAACTCATCCTCTCGAAAAACTCATTTTTTTCGCTTGACTAAAAAAACAGCGCATACTATACGTGCTTTCCATAACAGCATTTTATTTACAAAACACAACTACAGCTTTATCGAGCGTTCGCGCTTATTTTTAATGACGAGTACCGGTTTTCACGCCGCTGTACTCACTGCATTGAGTAACCACACCTAAAAGGAGAGACAAGCATGGCAGACACATTGCAAGACAGAGTTCGCTGTAAAGAACTGCTCAAACTGGTCAAAACACCCGAGCAGTGCGTTGACTACTTCAAGGACGGCATGAATGTTGGTATGTCCGGTTTTACTCCGGTCGGCTACCCCAAGGTTGTCCCTGTTGCTCTGTGTGATCACGTCGAAAAGAACAACCTACAAGGCAAACTAAAGTTGAACCTGTTCATCGGTGCTTCTATTGGTGCCGAGGTTGAAGACCGCATGGCGTCTCTCGACATGATCGACCGTCGCTGGCCTTACCAGACCGGCAAAGAACTGGGTAAATCGATCAACCGCGGCGATATCCGCATGGGCGACAAACACCTGTCGATGTTTGCTCAAGATTTGAAGTTTGGTTTCTACACCAAAGACAGCGGCGGCGGGCTTGACCTTGCAGTTATCGAAGCTTCAGCCATCACTGAAAACGGCGACATCATCCTCTCCGGTGCTGTTGGCGCTGCCAACGAGGTTATCGATATTGCCGACAAGATCATTGTTGAGATCAATACCGGCCTCCCTTCATTTGAAGGTATGCATGACATCTTCATGACCGACGTTCCTCCTTATCGTCAGATTATTCCTATTACCGATGCCAAGCAACGTATCGGTACCCCATGGGTTCCAACTGACACCAGCAAAATCGTTGCTATTGTTGAATCCGACAAGAAGGACAACGGTCGCGCTCTGCGTGGTACTGACCCCACAGCTCAGGCTATTGCTGACAATATCGTCGACTTTTTCCAGGTTGAAGTTAAGGCTGGTCGTCTGCCTAAAAACCTGCTGCCTTTGCAATCAGGTGTTGGTTCCATCGCCAACGCTGTTGTTGGTGGTCTGACCACATCACCATTTGAAGATCTCATCGTCTTCACCGAAGTACTCCAAGATACATTCCTTGACTTCATGGACTCCGGTAAGTGTAAGTACATCAACTGTACCTCACTGTCACTGTCCAACGAAGGCTTTGAACTGTGGTGGAAAGACTTTGCCAAGTACAAGGACATGGTTCTCATGCGTCCTCAGCAGATTTCCAACAACCCGGAAATCATCCGTCGTCTCGGTGCTATCGGCATGAACACTCCTCTTGAGTTTGATATCTTTGCCCATGCCAACTCCACCCACGCTGGTGGTACCCGCATGCTGAACGGTATCGGCGGTTCTGGTGACTTCGAGCGTAATGCTTACATCTCCATGATGCACTGCCCATCCTGTCGTGCAAGTAAAACGGATGAGTTCGGTATCTCCGGTGTTGTTCCGAAGGTTCCACACGTTGACCATACTGAGCATGATATTGATGTTCTGGTCACCGAGCAGGGTCTGGCTGACCTGCGTGGCATGTCCCCACTGGATCGTGCCCGTGAAATCATCGCCAAATGTGCTCACCCATCCTACAAAGATTACCTCACCGACTATCTTGAGCGGGGCATCAAGGCAACCGGTGGTCATCACGAGCCACAACTGCTGGACGAGTGCTACAACCTGCACCTCAACCTCGCTAAAAACGGCACCATGCGTTTTTGGGAGAAGTAAAGCGCTCTTAGCAAGCTTAAATTACAACAAAAAAACCCCGCCATTTTTGGCGGGGTTTTTTTGTTGCTCAATAAAACATCCATCGCGGATTGCGTAACTATTATTCCTTCTTCCGACTATGCGGGTGAGCCTTGTCGTATTCCTCCATCATCCGGTTAATGCTGACCTGGGTATATTTCTGCGTCGTCGACAACGACGAATGACCGAGCATCTCCTGAATCGCCCGCAAATCAGCGCCACCATCGAGCAGATGAGTGGCAAAACTATGACGTAATGAATGCGGCGTAACGCTGGTCGACAAGCCGAGATGCAACAACAGTTTTTTAAGATTACGCTGCACGGTCCGCGGGCTTAATCGTCCACCATTGCGATTAAGAAACAGCGGCTGTCGACGCTCAATACGACCACGGGTTCCCAAGTAAAGTTCAACAGCCTGCAACGCCTTGCTGCCCAGCGGGACAATGCGCTCCTTGCCCCCCTTACCCATCACCCGCACCAACTGCTGACTGCGATCCAGGTCGCCGACATTGAGCGATGTAAGCTCGCCGACACGCAATCCACACGAGTACAACAGTTCAAAAATCGCATGGTCACGCAACGACTGCGGTCGACCATCATTGGCCCGATCCAGCAGGCGATAGATATGGTCGATATCGAGGGTAGTCGGCAAATAGCGTTCTTTACGCGGTACACGCACCTGCAATAGCGGATTGATTGCAAGCAGTCCCTCGCGATTGAGATAGCTGAAAAAGGAGCGAACCGACGCAATTTTACGCGCTACCGTGACCTTTTTATTCTTCTTTTGCAGACTTGCCATCCAGCGCCGGGCAGTAACCTTATCCACTTGACGCAGGCATGACTCGAGTGTATCGAGATCTTCCCCACAGATAAAACGACAAAAAGAACGAACATCACGCAAGTAGGCTTGACCCGTATGTGGCGACACGTTTCTCTCAACGTGCAAAAAACGACGATAGTCGTCGATCCATTGAGACATGGGATTCTCCGAAATCATAACATCAGGTTTGACGCTTCTCATGATTTAAGGTAACATTCACCCATGCAAAATCACATGGATATTTTATACTTACTGCCGCTGACATTTATTGGATTCGCAGCATTTTTTTCACTATTAAATGTCACCCTCAGCTACCTGCTGTTCTGGTATGAACTGGCCAACCTCCATCCAGAAAAGATTGATGAGCGCTTCAAATTCAAGACACTTAAACGTGCTGCGCTCGTCTACTGTAGCGAGTATTGTTGCTGTTTTTTGTCCTGCATCCTCTACCCGTTCGGTTGGCTGCCATCGTTTTCAACCTCAAGAACTCCACGGGGACCGGTGGTGCTCCTTCTCCACGGTCTATACCAGAGCAGGGCCAGTTGTTTCTACCTGCAACTGCGCTTGCGCCAGCAGGGATTTACCGTTTTATCCATCAATCTACCGCCATGGAAAGAGATCGAGAACCTGACAGAGTGTGTCGATCGAAAGATCAACGAACTACACCAACAGGGCTATAGCGGTCCGATCGACATCGTCGGTCACTCCATGGGAGGGATCATCGCGCGTAACTACATCCAGCGTCGCGGTGGAGCCCGACACATTCGACACTGTGTGACCCTTGGCGCCCCACACTGCGGCACCAAACTCATTCCATTTGCCGTCACCCGCCTGGCACGCCATCTCTCGCCCAAAAGTACATTTATTGAGCAACTGAGCCAGAGTGACTGGCCGCAAAGCGTCTCCTTCACCTCGATCTATAGTGAAACAGACAACATTGTCCTGCCACCGGGCTGCAGCAAACACCCGCAAGCGAATAATCACGCCATCGACCTCTGCGGTCACATAGCCCTTCTCTATCACCCGCAGTGCTTTCAACGCGTGCGACAAACCCTTATCGAGGCGGCCCACCATGATCATCGAGATTGACAGTGAAAAACGTGATCAATTCATCGGCTCGCTTTAACAATTCTCCGACAGTTTAAACAAAAAAAGGGAGCCGAAAGACTCCCATTTTTTTGTCTACACCTAAAAACTAATGAACCTGGACAACCTCTTTAACGCCCGGAACCTTCTCCAGCAGAACCCGTTCAATGCCCATTTTCAAGGTCACGGTAGCCATGGGACAAGAACTGCACGCTCCTACCAGCTTGACACTGACCACCCCATCATCACTGACATCGACCAATTCAACGTTGCCACCATCAGCCATCAACGTCGGTCGCACCTCGTCCAAAACCGCTTCGATCTGTTCTCTCATCGGATATACTCCTTTGTCTATAAATGATGGCGTCGCAAAAAGTCCGCCCTCCTGCGTTGCAGCGTTTTTTCAAGACTTCGACATACAACATGTATGCCTTCACCCTTGAAAAACCACTACGCCTTGTAAGTCGAAATTTTTGCTTAGCCATCTAATTCGTTTTTGCGAAACCATCATAAATGCTTACTGTCACTTGTCTGTTTTTATGAGCTGAGAGCGAGTGACTCCAGCGAAATTTCCTGAATCGAGCGTTGACACAGCAACACAGGAGTAGCTACCCCTTTTCCCTGAACCAA
>JAGGYC010000160.1 GCA_021162745.1 Desulfuromonas sp.
GGCCTATCCGGCGCACTGACTCACGACCCTTCTGCTGCCCTGTATATCGACGACAAACTGATCGCCGCTGCTGAAGAGGAGCGTTTTATCCGCGACAAGCATGCCAAAAACCGCATGCCTCTCGAAGCCACCAAATTCTGCCTGGAGTATGCGGGTCTTAAACCCAGCGATGTTGATATCGTCGCCTTCCCTTTCGCCAAAATCGGCCTTGATCGCCCTGATCGCTGGCACTATGCCAAGCGCTACTGGTATGCGCCTGATCGCGCAGCAACGGCATTATTCAACGGCAATCGCCGCTACAAGCGCAACATTGAAAATGTTCAAGCCATGCTGCAACAGGTGGGAATCCGCTGGGATGATATTGAATTCGTTCCCGTCGAGCACCATCTGGCCCACGCCAGCAGCGCCTATCACCTCAGTGGCTTTAAGGGGAAAACCGCGATCTTGGGCATTGACGGCAAGGGGGAGTACGCCACCACCTTCTTCGGTTACGGCGAAAACGGCAAGATCCACAAGATCAAGGAATTCTACGACCCCGATTCCCTCGGCGGCCTCTACGGTGCCATGACCGAATATCTTGGGTTTGAGATGCTCGACGGCGAATTCAAGGTGATGGGGATGGCCCCCTACGGCGATGCGAACAAATATGACTTCTCGCGTTTGGCCAAGTTTGAGAACGGCGAGCTGGTGGTCAATACTGAGTTGGTCAACACCGTCGGCATCCGCCGCTACAAAGAGGACGGCAAGGGCTACTATTTCAGCCAAAAATTGATCGACTGGCTGGGCCCCAAGCGCCAGGGCGACAATGCTGATGAACCCTACATTGATTATGCCGCCTGTATTCAGAGGTTATTCGAGAAACTGTCGCTGGAAATGATCGACTACTACCTGAAGGATATCCTCCAAGAAACCGGTCAGCTCTGTTTTGCCGGCGGCAGCGCCCTCAACGTCAAGCTCAACCAGTACATCATGGACTTGCCCTACGTTAAAGAGCTGTTCGTACAACCGGCCGCCTCCGATGCCGGTACCGCCATCGGTGCCGCCGCTTATGCCGCCCATCTACACGGTATTCAAGTGGAAAAACTCAAGCACGTCTACCTCGGTCCAAAGTTCAGTAACGAGGAATGTATTGCCGCGTGTGAAGCCCATTCGGAACAACCCCAGTGGGAGAGAATCGACAACGTTCCCGAGACCGTAGCCCAGATTCTGGCCGAAGGACAACCGGTAGCCTGGTTTCAGGGCCGCATGGAGTTCGGCCCACGCGCGTTAGGCTGTCGCAGCATCCTCGGCTGCCCCAGTGCTCCCGGCGTGGCCGACCGCATCAACGCCCAGATCAAGTACCGTGAGCGCTGGCGTCCCTTCTGCCCCAGTGTCCTCGACACCGTAGCTGAAGACCTGCTGCAAACGGATCATCCGGCGCCCTACATGACCTTTACCTTCAAGGTCAACCCGGCATGGAACGAACGGATTCCCGAGGTGGTGCATGAAGACGGTACCTCGCGTGCCCAAGTGGTCACAAAGGACACCAATCCACGCTACTATGCATTGATCGAGGAGTTGGAAAAACTGACCGGCAACGGCGTTGTGCTCAACACCTCCCTCAATCGTCGTGGCGAACCGATGGTCTGTGCCCCGGAAGATGCGCTGAACATGTTCTACGGCTGCGATCTGCCCTATCTGGTGATGGAAGATATTCTGGTGCGCAAGACGAGGAAATAGAATGATAAAATCATTTACTGGTACTCTGCTTAAACCGCTTTATCGCCAATACTATCTGTTAAAGTGGCGACAAAAACACCGTAAGAATAAAACGGTGCGGTTGAAAGTTCAGCAAGTAGCTAAGGTACTGGAACAGTTTGAACAGCGCGACATCCCGTATGTGGTCCTGCGCTGGTTTGAGGAAGTCCCTCTGACGGTACAACAGGAACAATCCTTCCACGAAGATGTTGACCTGCTGATTGAACCGGAAAAAATGGACCAAATCGCCGAACTGGCCGGCAGTTTTCGTGGAAAGATGAAGTGCGATCTCTACAGCACCACGGCAAAATTAGGGACATCCTATCTGGGCATGCCCTATTATCCGCCGGTAATGGCTCAGGAAATACTCGCACAACGGGTTAAATATAAGGATCAGTTTTATATTCCCTGTCCGCTGCACCATTTCAACGGCCTGGCCTACCACCTGGTCTACCACAAAGGACTTGAGTCCGGGATCCCCAGCGGATGCAAATTAACAACGAATCCGGCCCCTAAACGCCCCTATCAGCAGAAGCTGGAAGAGCTCGGCGAAAAACTTCAGATTCCGCTCCCTCAGCCTTATACCCTGCTGGCATTGCACGAATATCTCAAATCAGTTCATTGGGATATGCCTTATGATCTGCTTGAACGCTGGCCACGTCAAAATGACTGGCAACGTTTTCTTATCGAACGCGAGAAAACCCTTCTTCAGCCCTGGGCCGAAAAGCTACCCCAATTGGCAGTGTTTTTTCTCCGCAGCGATATCGTCGATGCAGGAGCTGTCGAGGAAGTCTATACTCTTCTTGAACAAAAATTTACCCTGTTGGAAAAACAACAGCTGAACCATGAACAACAACGGCGCGTCATGCGTATGGTTCGCGGCGGCAATTGGATTGAACACAAACGAACCACCGTGGTGCCCCCCTGTATTGCCGTGGTAGCCTACGATTTTGCCCCACAGGACTACCCCAGTGATGATCCTCGCCAAAAACGCTACCCTCTGGTCACTAACATCAACATGTTTTACAAACATGAGGTGCGAACAGCGTTGAACCAGAGCTACCCGCAACAGCGTAAAATTATCGGCCTTCACGGCAGTGATAATGCCTATGAAGCCCAGCATATGCTGGAAGCTGTGTATGGTAGCGATACGCCAACAATGAATCAGCAACTACTTGAGCGGGTTTCGATCTAAGCTATGTCTTTTTTTACCGACCTGGGAATGTGGCTACGTTCAGATAAAAAGCCTTTCACCCTACTATCTGAAGCCCTCCCCAACAGTGAACTCATTGCCGGAACCAATTGGTGGTTATCTGCTCCTCAATGGCACTCAACGGCAAAAAAAATCAGCAGCGAGCTAGGCAATGGTTGGGACAAGGATCTTGAATATCCAGTGCTCAAACGTTCCCGCTCGCGCTGTCTGTTTGTTTTGGATGATGGCCCCTCCCCCTGTGTGGTAAAAAGCTTCGATTTCCGTTACAGTTTCGGCAGAAAGATTTTCCGCCATCGCCTCTTCGGTCGCAATGAAGCCATCAACCTCCTTCTGGCCAAACAGTATGGGCTGCCCGTCCCAGAGCTCTATGCCTATGGTGAAACACGTTCAGGATTGATGTGTCTTGATAGCATTCAATTGATTGAATACATCAAAGATGGCTTGAACTATCCGGAATTCATTTGCCAAACCAACCACACTGCCCAACATGGCCTTATCCGGGTTGCGGATCTCGTTATCCGACTTTACCAGTCAGGATGTCTTCACCCCGACCCCCATTACGAACAGTTTCTCCTCAGTCCAGTAGGCCCAGAACAGGATCGGATTATTGATTTTCAGTATGCACAGTTCAGCGCCCCCAGCCTTAATCAGCTGGTTTATCAATTGGCGCACCTGCTTCGCTCACTAAAGGCCAGTCATATCCAACTGGATGATGCATTAATATCCGGCATGCTTGGACATGTTTTTGAAACGCTTGAGTTGACATACACCGACAAGGATCATTGGCAAGAACGTTTTTATCTGTATTTTCAGGCCCAAGTCGATCTTGACCGTAGACAGATCATGAAACTGAGGTAATACCCCTTTGACAAAAGCTCAACAACAACCGCTGAAAGTCTATTGGTCATCAGGATTGAAGAACGGCAGAAAAAACTTTGGCGACTGGCTGTCCCCGAAGTTGTGCGAAGCGATCTCCGGTCGACCTGTAATTCATGCCAAACATCAACAGTGCGATCTGGTGGCCTGCGGCAGCATTCTCCAGCGTCTGAAGAACCATTTGTGGACCCGACCCGTTCATGTCTGGGGGACTGGCATTATTGAAGAGATGCCGTCTTTTTCCACCCGACACCAGATTGATGCCGTTAGAGGAAAGCTTACGGCGAATATGATTAAAAATCGTCGAATCGGAACACTCGGTGATCCGGGATTACTATGTGGGCTGCTGCTACCAGCCAAGCCCATCGAAAAAAAATTTCGAGTCGGAATTATACCCCACTATATGGATCAACAACAGCCACTTGTTCAAACATTCATCAAGCAACCCGGTGTTGTTTTCATTGATATTTTTTCCGATACAATTGAGTTCCTCCAGCAGGTTGCCCAATGTGAGGTGGTGCTATCATCGAGTCTTCACGGTCTAGTCGCGGCGGATGCGCTACAGATTCCCAACGCCTGGATCAGGCTCTCAGATAATGTCCGGGGAAACGACTTTAAATTTGCCGATTACTATTCGGTGTTTGGCCTGGAAGAGATGCAACCGTACCCGTTCAGCGCGGGCACCGATGTCGAGTCGTTATACAACATCTACGAAACCTATAATCGCCCTCAAATAGACCGGATTAAACAAGAACTGTTGGACGCATTTCCCTTCCGCTGATAGTGACTACTCCGGATTTCTAACAAGGATCGTCACGAGAAATCCGGACTAAGCTCGACGCTTAAGGATGATCACGATCTTCTTTTTACCGCAAAATTCTTTCACCGTCTCAAAACCGGGAATGGTTGAGTCCTCATTCTTTTTCCTGGACAGGTAAAGAGCCACTAACTCAACCTTACGGTTTCGTTTGGCTGACCGCCGTAATGAATTGAGCGAACCGACCTTCGTCACATCGGAAATCCGTTCAGCATATAACGGTAACCGCCGGTCATTATAGTACACTCCAAGTTGCTGCTGCGGATCATATTGTTTCAACCAGCGGCCAGCCTCAACGACGGTTTGATCCTGAAAGCGGGTTGCCGCCACCACGCTTTTACTCAATGGGGCGAGGCAGAGGATTCCCACTATCAATAAGGCAACCAGCTTTCTCGTTTCATAGCGCTGCCACCATAACCGCACCCCCTCGCCCACCCAGGGCAACGTCAACACCATGGGAATCCACAGATAGCGCTCGGTGGTAAAATTACGTGTCAGATTGAACAGGACGTTGAGCAGGATAAAGCCCAGCCACATCAGGCCGAGCAGCCGTCGCTCAGGGATCATCTCTTCACGGTTTCGCCAACGCTGCCCCCACAAGCCCAGCAACGAAGTGGGAAAGATCCCTTTGACCACCATCTCCGTCAAACCAATCAGATAGATCAATGGCGCATAATGACGAGTAACTTCGATCAGATTATTGTGCAGATCCGCCCTTGGCAGGGTATGCTGAAATGTTTTCAAAGCCTCCATCAACCGTTGATAGCCGGCAAACAGCTTCAGATTCATCAGGTTCTTGCCCCACGAAGTTACCTCGGTCAAACGGGACGTAGTGCGCAGCCCCATTTTTTCAAATCCCCATAGCACCAGCGCCATGATCAAGGGAACAACGACCAAGCCGATGCCAGCCGTCACCAACATCTTTTTTTTACCATGTCGCTGGCTACAGAACGGAACGGCGACCAATGCAATAACAGGCAGCAATACCCCCTCTATCCGGGTCAACGTCGCACAGACGGCAAACAGGGAAAACCAGACAATCTGTCGTTTTCGATGCTGTTGAAAAAACAGCACCAGAAACAGCAGTGCTGTAACGGAAAACAGCAGAAACAACGGATCCCGTTTAATGTCGGCACAAGAGGCATTAAAAGTGGGAAGTACTGCAAACAACAACGCCGTCCACAAGGCACTCTGATGACTGAACAGACGCCGGGTCAGGCCATAGAGGGGGAACAGCGTCAACCACAGCGGAACAACGGTCAACGCCCGCCCAGCTGCAATCCAGTCCGGCACCACAGCATGGATCCCCGCCAGCAACAACGGATAAAAGGGCATCCGGTAATAACACAGCCCCTCATTAAACAACCCCTGACTGTATTTCTCTGCGGCAGCAATATAGGTAGCGGCATCGGGATTAACTATTGCCCCCTGTAGCAAAAATGCCAGCTTTAACAGCAACGACAGCACGGCAATCAACACCAGCCAGCGATGTACCTTCAACAAGTCAATGACTCGATTCATGCTTGATACTTTCGATAGAACCGTTCCAGAAGTTGATCCCCACGCCGCTCAATCTGCTGCCACAGTCGATCATGCTCAACAAGTGCCTGGCGGAGCGGTTGGCGGGTATAGACACGGATAAACCGGTACAGATCACGCTGGGTCAGGCCAATCTCCATGCTGGAAAAATACAAGGCAGCCAGATCCTTCAGCCGCCAGCGCTGTGGCAGTTGCTTATGAAACTGCACACGATGCAAGTCGATCAGATAGAGGGTCAGATCCTGCGGGTCCAGCTGCTCACGCCCGGCTGACAGGTCGAGGAGAAAATGACACAAGTAGTAATCGCGGTGATTGACGCCATGATCATGCAGAGAACGGGAAATGGTCGCCAGTTTTTCGATCAGCGCCCGCTTTAACGCCACAGGTGGCGGCTGCTGCGGCCATGAGCGGCAGAAATCCTCCAGGCTCTCGGTGGGCTGCAGTTCTTCGGTAATAATGAACGATTGGCGATGAGCGAGGCTGGTGCCCTGCTCGCCGTAACCGACCAGAGTCATGGTATCGACACCAAGTTCTTCCAGTTTGCGAATTGCCAGCCATTCGTTGGCGGCAGACAGCACTGGCGGCTTACGCAGGGTCAACAGGCTTTTGAGTATCCGCGGCCAGCCGATACCGGAATAGAGTTTGGCAAAGTAGCCCTTTCCGTCTTTTTCAAAACGCAAGGTACGTCGACCGTCCATATTACGGTACTCTTCCCCCTGGAGGCTGAGCACCTGCTCGAAGAGATCTTTACCCTGCCATTGTTGCTGCCACGATTTTGGTAACACAATCATTGAAGCACCTGTTCAATTACATCGGCGGCTTTAGTAGCCAGACCGAAGATATCTGTCGCAGCAACATAATCGCGCGCTGCCTGTTGGCGGATCTCCCGATCCTCGTTAAGCATTGCTGCCAATTCGTCACTGAAACGCTGAGGATCAAACGGCGAACGGTGAACACGGCCAGCCTGCGAGCGCTCAATATGAAAGCTATAGCCACAGGTATCGGTAACGAGAACGGGGAGTTGTGCCGCCACCGCTTCGAGCAGCACCATCCCTGCCGCTTCGCGATAGGCCGGATGGATGAGCAGATCGGCGGCAAAAAAGAACCGCGACGCGTCATCACGTCCGCCCATAAATCGAACCTGATCGGCAACACCGGCCTGACGGGCCTGACGTTCAAAAGGAGCACTGTTGTCATGACCGAGGATCATCAATACGCACTGTTGTCGTTGTGGCTGCGGCAGTGTCGCCAAGGCCGCAATGGCCCGATCCACCCCTTTGGTGCGAAAACCAGAACCAACCATCAGTAACAGTTTCTGATCATCAGTCAAGCCCAGTTCGCGCCGGAATTCAGCCCGCTGTTGAGGATAATCCACTGGAGCCAGTCGATCTTTGACCACGCCGGGCGGCAACAGATGAAAACGTTGTGCTGCCGTACCATAAAGACGCTGAATCTGCGGAATCTCCTGATCAGACAACAACATAAGTTCTGTTGAACTTTGTTGACCATAGACATCCGCTTCAGCCCGCAAAAAACTCTGTGAACGGGGTAAAAAACGATACCAGAATTTTCGTTGATCACATTTGAGAGCAAAGCACGGGTCGGCCCCGAAGTAGAGATCAAGACCCGCCATGCGGTTAAAACCGACCACGCCATCATAACCTTGATCATCAATCTGTTGCCTGACACGTTGGGCAAACAGTTCGTAACGACGGTAGTTACGCCACGCTTTCACCTCAAAAACGTGAACAACCATCCCCGCAGGACGCGGACCACTCCATTCCATGCAATACAGATCAATTTCATGTCCACGTTGCACACATTCATGGGCAATTTTCATACAATCGCGCTGCAAACCACCGTAGGGGAAATATTTAAACAGCACAAACGCCAATCGCATCATCAAATCCCGTTTTCTACTGGTAGTTTTTGCCTCAGTTGCAGACAATCTGCCTCAGGTAGATTACTAGCATCGCTATAAGCTGTCCAGAATGTGTCGGCATGGAGATCAAACAGTTCGCGATCAGCACGGTAACGCAGCATGTGACGGAAATTACGTGCGCGTTGCTCCACGCTTAACGGGCGGCGATAAAATCTTAAATCAGCGATATCAATCAGACCAAGGGAGAGATCGGGTTGAACAATCACGTTACCCCAGTGCAGCGAACGGAACAATACTCCGCGCTGATGGAGGGTGGCGACAAAGACGCCCAGCGAAGAGATCATTGCTTCGGGATCATGTTGTTGACAGTATTCACGTAATGTCTCGCCAGCCAGCAGTTGGTACCAGACCAGATCACGCTTCGGCTGTCGACAACGGCCAAGTTTAGTGACGATTACCGTGGGGATATCTCGCTGCAGCAACCGTTTGGCATTGGCGGCAAAACGACGTGCATAGGGGTAAAACAGCGCACTGGACAACAACCGTTTGCGGCGAAAGATTTTGATAATCTGCCCATCGTCGTTTAAAAGAACTTTTTCGCCATGCCCATCTTTTTCCAGCACCCGGCAGGAACGGATCAGTTCGGCATAGGCTTCGGCAGAGACATCTTCCATCATTTAGCAGCCTGCCGGACTTTGCAAGAATCTACTGCGAAATCATCTGATCGGCTCATATTTCCGTACCTTTTCGACAAATAGTCCAGCTATTAGCTCTCAAATGTCCGAAAATCTGCTCTCGAACAGCTAATTTCTCGCTACGATTCGCTAAGCCCAACAGGCTGCTAAGCGTCCGCAAACAGTTCAGATTCAATCAAATCACAGAGGATATGGATCAGCGTCAGATGCACCTCCTGAATACGCGGCGTATCGTTGACGGCAACGGTCAGCGCTAAATCCACCTGTGACGCAATCTCGCCGCCATCCCGCCCCAGTAAACCGACCGTGGTGCACTCTTTATCTGCTGCCATATTGAGTGCCCGCAGCACATTGGCGGAATTTCCGCTGGTGGAGATCCCCACCACTACGTCACCGGGCTGAGCCAGCGCTTCCACCTGACGACTGAATACCTGCTCATAGCCAAAATCGTTGGCCACGGCGGTAAGGATGGAGGTGTCGGTGGTCAGAGCAATCGCCGCCAGAGCAGCACGATTCTTTAAAAAACGACCTACCAACTCAGCGGCAAAATGTTGGGCATCGGCCGCCGAACCGCCATTGCCCATGACGAGAATTTTGTTCCCCTGTCGCAACGCCTGACACATCCGCCGGGCACAGCGTTCCACATCGGCCGCCATCGGCGGAACCACCTGCTGAAATACTTCGATATGGCTGTTGATATGCTGACTGATCTTTCCCTGCATAGAACGCGTCTCCTTATGCCATTTAATAATCCAAAAACAGAAACCTGTTTAGCCGCAGATACAATCTGATTAAATCTGATAGGTCAAAAACAGTATCAGCCACGGACAAGGGCTAAAAGCTCTCAACCTAATTCAACAGGGATGCACAGGATGCTCAGGATTTAAAACCTGAAAACCAAAAGCCTTTATCCTGTCTATCCTGAATATCCCTGTTCATTCTGCCTTACAGATTCTAAAACCTTTGTCCGTGTGGGTCCGTGGCTAACTTTATGTCCTTGACGTTGCTTTTGATTTTAACATCAGACCTTATCAGATTTTATCAGCGGCTAATAGCTTTTGACCTTCTTTGCGCCTTGGCGCGAGAAGAAGAATTATGTCTGATTTATTCACTCAATTGCGTAGAATCAGCCGTTAGTTCGATAATGGCTTGGTACACATCATCAACGCTGATCGACATGGCACACTCCGTATCCCTGTCGCACTGTTTACGCAGGCAGGGAGCACAACTCAGCGACGTCTGCAAACGACGGTGGTTCTCACCCTGTGGACCATTACGCGTGGCATCGGTGACCCGAAACAGCGATACCGTCGGCGTGCCCAGAGCGGCAGCAATATGAATCGGACCGGTATCACAACCAACAACCAGGCTAACGCGATCAAGCAATGCCACCAGCTCCGGCAAACTGCCACGTGGCCAGACCAGTGCTCTTCCAGCGGTCGCTTCGGATATGGCCAATGCCGCCACCAACTCGACATCGTTGCCCCAGGTCAGTAGCGGCATCAATTCGGTCTGCTCGACTAGTTGCTGAGCCAGCTTCTTCCAACTCTTTAAACTCCACAGCTTCGTCTGCCATGTTGTCCCATAATGCAGTACAACCAGCGAGCGCTGCGATAAATTGCGTTCCTCAAGCTGCTGTTCAACCCGCACTCTGGCCTGCAAATCCACATGGATCGGCCCCGCTGTTCGCACATCCTCGCCATGGGGAAGCGCGGCACGCACCACAGCTAATGAACGCTCGGCGACATGATGATCGTCGCCAGTTAAGGATACACGATGATTGGTCGCCAACAGGTTGGGCCACTCACGCACCTGATGGCGGTCAAAACCATATTTAGCCTCAGCACGGCTGAGCAGGGTGAACAAACCGCTCTTACTGTTACCCTGCAGGTCAAATACCAGATCATAACGTTGCTGACGCAGCTGACGGCAAAAACGCCACAGTTCACGCAGCAAGGCAAAAGGAGATAATTTCCGCCAGCATTTGGTCTGCAAGGGGATCACTTGGTTGATCAAGGGATGGCCATTGAGCACCGGGGCAAAGCCCTCTTCCACCAGCCAGTCGATCTCAATATCGGGATCTACGTTCTTCAAATAGGCCAGCACCGGCAGAGTATGGACAACATCGCCCAGGGCACTGACTTTAACGATCAGTACTTTCATTCAGCGTCATCCAACAGCTGACAGGCCGCGCTGATCACATCGTCGGCAGTAATTGCCGTCATACAGCGATGATCCGTCGGACATTGGCGCAACAGGCACGGAGCGCAATCGGTCTCTTTGCGGACAATCTTGACATTATCTGAAGCCGGGCAGGTGGTGGTGTGGTCCGTGGGTCCAAACACAGCGACAATCGGCGTCGCGAAGGCCGAGGCCACATGCATCGGTCCCGAGTCATTACTGACCAGCAGACGGCTGTGGGCCAACAGTGCCATCATCTGGCGCACCGAGGTCTGTCCGACCATATTGAGCGGTTGATTGCTCATTGCGGCGGCGATATCGCGACCGATCTCCATCTCACCGGGACCGCCGGTCAACACAATATGGGCATCATAGCGTTCGGCCAGCGTATCAGCCACCTCGGCAAACCGCTCTGGAAACCAACGCTTGGCAGAGCCATAGGCGGCACCGGGGTTGATGGCAATCACATTATCACTTTGGAGAACAGATTGGGCCCACTGCTGTTCATCCTCATCACAGGCCAGACACAGCTGTTCATCGCCACCCGTTATCCCCAACTGACCCAGCAGTTGCAGGTAATAATCGGTGTGATGCAAACGCTTATCTTCAGCAGTAACGGTCACCGGATAGTTGAGCAGCAAGCGCCGACCATCGGTGGTGTAACCAGCACGGCGTGGAATCCCAGCCACGAAAGCAAGTAACGCCGCTTCAATGGCATTCTGCAACAGCACCGCAGCGTCAAACCGTTGCGCACGCAACTCCTTGACCATCCGCCAGAAACCAGCCAATCCACGATGAAAACCTTTGCGATCATAGATCATCACCCGATCGACACTGGGATGATATTTGAACAGCTCCGCCACCAGCGGGTTGGCCAGCATAACGATCTCGGCCTGGGGATACTGCGCACGCAAGGCAGCAAGTGCCGGAGTGGTCATCACCGCATCGCCAATCCAGTTGGTGCCACGCACCAGAATCCGTTGCAACGGAACCTGTCCGAGTTGCCTAGCCACGGTGGTTAAAGCTCCAGCGGTGTAGCTTCGTCAATCAGCATCACCGGCACACCATCTCGCACCGGATAGGCTAATTGGCAATGAGGACAGACCAGTGTCTGCTCTTCAGAACTGTTCAGTTCCCCTTTGCATTGCGGGCAGACGAGAAGATCAAGCAATTGTTGATTTAGGGACATGTTTAATTCTCCAATGGTTCCATTTTTACCACGAAACACACGAAATACTCGAAAAAGTCAAAATCACTACGTTCGTGTTTTTTGTGTGTTTCGGGGTTTACAAACGGTTATCAGCTAAATAACGCCTCGACAAATTGTTCGAGAACATCGGGTTCCAGCGGTTCAAACACCAATGCACACGAACAACAGGGGATCTCAAACAACGCCGATTGCAGTTTGACGGCGTCTTTTTCCGTCGTCAGCAGGAAATCAGCACCATCCACTCCATCAGCTCCCACAGATCCGTAAGCCAGTGCCCGGATCGAATCGAGTAACGACTCAGTATACTCACAATGATCCGCCAGCGCTAAGGTTGCCTGCAAATCAATGCCCAGCCCTTCAAGACCGGAAAAAAAATCCGCCGGATTGGCGATCCCGGCAAAGGCGACACAGCGCCCCTGTTGCAACTGCTCTAAAGAATAACTCTGCCCCTGTAAATCACGCACGGTATCGTCAAGGTGCTGACGAGCACGCACCAACGGTTGGGAAAACGGCGCTAATGATGCCAACGACATGAGCGAATCACTGCCCACATCACCGAGCGGATAACGGGTCAGAATAAACAGATCAGCCCGCGCCGACGCCGAGGGGAACTCTCTGAGCAACCCTGCCGGCAGCAAATGGCCGTTACCCAGCGGATGCCGACTGTCGAATAGCAGCAGATTCAGATCACGCTTTACAGCCAGATGTTGATAGCCATCATCGAGGAGGATAACCTCGGCGGCATACTGCTCGACGGCGAGCTGTATCCCCACAGAGCGCCGCGGAGCGACAATCACTATCGCTTCAGGGTTACGCATGGCCAACAGGTAGGGTTCGTCACCACATTGAGCTGCCGACAACAGCGGCCCATTGCCTGCACAGACCACTCGCACCGGAACCCCTTTTTCACCGCCATAACCGCGGCTGACCACGGCCACCCGCCGACCACGATGCAGCTGGCCTTGCAGCAGATAGTCGACCATGGGCGTCTTGCCGGTACCACCGACCGCCAGATTACCGACGGAGATCACCGGCACCGGACTGCGATAGCTGGCCAAACACTGACGGCGGTAGAGCCAGGCACGCACAACATTAATCACACCATACAACCAGCCCAACGGCACCAGTACGGCCAGCAGCAGTGATTCGGCGGCTGACTGTGCCCCCTGGCTGGCCAGACGGCGATAAAACAGGGCTAATCGGGTACGCATCGCGAAATCTCGCGCAACGTTTTCTGACTGGCGCCGGCATTTTTCTGTAATAATGACCAGCTTTTTTCGCCCATCTGCTGACATTGTTCTGGTGATGAGAGCAGGTGCTCCATCAACGCAAACAGAGCATTTTCATCACTGACACGTCCTCCCCCCTGTGCCTGTTCAACGAGGGCAGCAATCTCACGAAAATTATGCATATGCTCACCGAACACCACAGCCTTTTTCAGCAACGACGCCTCAAGGATATTATGGCCACCGGTCGGGACCAGGCTGCCGCCAACAAAAACAACATCAGCCATGCGGTAGAATTTCAACATCTCACCAATGGTATCAACCAGCAACACGCCACCATGGGTAATCAACGGATCGGGCTGCTGTGACCGTAAACGCCAGGAAAGTTTGGCATTATTGAGCAACTCAGCAACCACTTTGCACCGATCGGGATGACGTGGTACCAGAATCAGCAGCAGATCAGGCTGTTTTTCCAACAAACGCTGGAAAACCGCAATCACCTGCTCCTCTTCGCCACTGTGGGTGCTACCTGCGACCCAGATCCGGCTGTGAGGATCAAGACCAAACTCGCCACGCAACTGCTGCGAATCGAGATCCGGCGGCAAGGTGGACTCCATATCAAACTTCAGGTTACCCGTTACCGTAATCCGCTGCTCGGGCGCACCCAGTTGAGCTATACGCTCCGCATCCATCTCTGATTGCATGCAAAAACCGGTCAACTGTTCCAATAACGGCTGCAGTAACCTCTTCACCCGGCTATAACGGGGAAAAGAGCGATCCGAGATACGACCATTGACCAACTGCACCGGAATCTGCATCCGATGACACTGACGAATAAAATTCGGCCACAATTCGGTTTCGACGATCAAGACATGATTCGGCTTAACCTGCTGTAGTACACGACGCACCACCCACGATGCATCGAGGGGAAAAAACAGTCGTTCATCGACCTCTTTGATCCCCTGAGCGATGGCATGTCCCGTTTCAGTAACATTGGACAGAAGCAGTACCGCTTGCGGATATTCAGCACGCAATGCCTTGATCAATGGAATGGCCGCACGCGTTTCTCCGACAGAAACGGCATGAATCCAAAACACCTGACGACCGCCAAAAGCAGAGAAACGAACCTGACGGTCTTTGTCAAAAAAACCCAATCGTTCCCGGATACCACGGCGTACCTTGCCCTGCAACAATCCACGCAGCAGATAGCACGGTACCAGAAACAAAGCCGTCAACCAAACAACGATATCATACAGCAGATAGACCATAACTCTCCAGTTGCGCTTCTGCACGGCGCTGATTATCAAGCATTGCCTGTTGTAAACGGTTTCTAAACTGCTGCGGATCTTCGTGGCGATCACAATATAGCGGTTCACCATAAGCATAGATCAATCGACCGAACGGATAAGGCAACAAAAAACGATCCCACGAGGCAAAACGGTAGCCACGGCTACAAACCAGGGCCATAGGCACCACCGGCCGCCCCGAAAGACGGGCCAACTGCACTACACCTTCTTTCATCTGGTGACGTGGGCCACGCGGGCCGTCCGGAGTGATGACCAGATCATAAGGCTGTTTGGCCAGTCGCAATAATTGTTTAAACGCCGCGCCGCCACCGCGACTCGATGAACCGCGCACCGCCTTCTGCCCAAGATAATGCATGGTACGGGCGATCAGTTCACCATCGCGCGAAGCGCTGATCAGGATCTGCGCCCCGGCCCCACCATTTCCCTTATAGCCCTGAGCCATCAGCAGCAGTTGGTCATGCCAGAAAGCAAGAATCACCGGCTCATTGTGCTGCCAGCGTTCACGCACAGCATCGGCCCCCACGGTCTCATGGCGCACCAGCAGTGCCAGCAGACGGATAATCCCCGCAGCCAGAAACGGCACCACATTGATCAGCAACCATTCACCAAGTTGTTTCATGCCAAAGTCCTTAGCCATCAATCCTTAAACTGTAGATCGTGCAAACGGCGATACGTTCCATCAACTGCAAGCAATTGTGCATGGCTGCCTCGCTCAACCAGCTTGCCATGCTCCATCACCAAGATCTCATCGGCATGCATAATGGTCGATAAACGGTGGGCAATGACAAACGTGGTCCGTTCCTGCATCAGATTTGCCAGTGCTCTCTGCACCACGGTTTCGCTTTCGGTATCCAGTGCACTGGTCGCTTCGTCGAGCAACAGAATGGGTGCATCACGCAAAATGGCCCGGGCAATACAGATCCGCTGGCGTTGACCACCGGATAAACGCACCCCGCGATCACCAATAACCGTCTCATACCCCTGCGGCATCTCGCGAATAAACTCATCAGCATAAGCCATACGCGCCGCATTTTCCACCTCTTCGTCACTGGCTTGAAGGTTGGAATAACGGATATTGTTGGACAACGTATCGTGGAACAGAAATGTTTCCTGATCCACCAGGGCAATCTGCTGTTTCAAACTATCCTGAGTGACATGGGCAATATCCTGGCCATCAATGCGAATCACCCCCTGCTGCGGATCGTAGAACCGGGCCAGCAAGCCAATCAGTGTCGACTTACCGGCACCACTGGCACCGACCAGAGCCACCATCCGTCCCGGCAGCACATCGACAGTGAAATCCTTCAATACCAGTTCATCATCATAGCCGAAGTCAACATGCTCAAAACTTACATGACCACGACTACGCGGCAGCTCAATGGCATCAAGAGTATCGGTGACATCAACCGGGGTATCGAGCAAATCAAAGACCCGCTCAGCGGCCCCCACCGCTTTCTGGATGACGTTATTGGTCTTGATCAAACGTTTCATCGGCCCATACATCATACCCATGGCGGCAATGAACGACAACAGTTCTCCCTGGGTGATAGCACCGCTCATCACCCGCTGCAAGCCATACCACAACACGCCGGCAGCGCCGAACGAGGCCAACAGCTCTATGATCGGTGCCGTCGCCGCATCATAGCGGATCACCTTCTTCATCCGCAGATAGAAGTTCCAGTTTTCATCACCGAATTTGTCTTTTTCCGCCCTTTCGGTACCAAAGGCCTTGATCACCTTGATGCCACTGAACGATTCCTGGAGAATCGACGTCAGGATCCCCATATTGGCGAGACTTTTCCGCACATATTTTTTAATGCGCCGACCGATATGTGATGCCGGTACCACCGCCACCGGCAAAACGACAAAAGCAACAATCGCCAAGCGCCAATCGTTGTAGAACAGCAGAAAGACCATCCCGATCAGGGTCAAGCCCTCACGCACCATGGCCACCAACTCATCAGCAGCGGACTTCTGCAACATGCCGACATCGTTGAGGATACTCGACACCACGCTACCGGCTGGAGTCCGTGAATAGAAGCCCATGGACAGATCAATTGAATGGCAAAACAGGTCATTGCGCAGATCTTGTACCACCAGCTGTCCGGCAGTCTTCATAAAGTATTCCTGCACGTAGCGGGAGGCACCTTTCACCGCCGCCAAGCCAACAACCACCATGGCCGCCAGATTAACCAGCGACATAGATCGTTCGGCAAGCACATGATCCACCAGCGGCTGTACCAGTTTGGCAATGGCCACATCGGTTCCGGCCACCCCTAACGAAGCAATCATGGCAAACACAATACGCCGGGTATAGGGTTTGGAATAGCGCAGCAGTCGCTTATAGACCAGCATATTACTCTTTGCCACGGTTAACCTCCACGGTTCGTCCGACAGTTTGACCATCCTGTGCAGGAGGACAACTCAACTCGATAGCCATCTGCGCGACCCGCCCGGAACAACCGGGATCACCCATTTTTGCCTGCACCGCCGCCAGTTCATTCCTCATCTGTTGGCGATAATCGTCATCCGTCAGAATCTTTTCAACCTCATTAAACAGCGCCTGCGGATTCGCATCATTCTGAATAAATTCTTGAACAATCGTTTTGCCGGCGACAATGTTCGGCAACCCGATATGCTCAACAGAGACCAGATGTTTGCCGATAGCATAGGTGAGTGGTGCCGCCTTGTAGAGGATTGCCATCGGTGTACCAACCAGGGCAATTTGCAAGGTAACCGTCCCCGATACACAGAGCACCACATCACAGGCCGCAGCGGTATCATAGATGGTATCACGAACAAACGTCGCCTTGACACCAGCGGTATCCAGTACGCTGCTGAGCTGATCAGAGTCGACCCCTGGTGCCAGGGGGATGATAAATCGCACCTGAGGATGGGCGTCGCGGAGCATTTTCGCTGTCTCAACAATCGCCGGAAAGGAATATTTCAGTTCATTGCCCCGGCTACCGGGAAACAATCCAATCAGTGGCTGGGCGTTATCGAGTTGATAGCGTTGTCGGTAGTCGGCAACGGAGCAACGGGTTCCCCCTTCAGCTCCCAATTCATCCAGCAACGGATGACCGACATAGCGGACATCAATCGGATAACCACGATAGTAATCCGGCTCAAAAGGGAAGATTGCCGCCAGGCGGTCGACAACTTCGGAGATCCCCTTAACCCGCCCGCTACGCCACGCCCATACCTGAGGACTCACATAGTAGAGCACCGGGATACCGGCCTTTTTCGCCTGACGGGCAAGACGCAAATTGAAATCGGGAGAATCGATCAGAATCACAACATCGGGACGCTCGGCACTGAACAACAACGCTTTGAGGCGCTGAAACACCCCCCAGATTTGCGGCAGGTGACGAACCACTTCGACCAAGCCCATCACGGCCAGTTCAGAACTGGGGATGAGAATGTCGCAACCCGCCTCGGCCATGCGCTCGCCACCGACACCACAGAACGAAAGCTGTGGATCGAGCTGGCGGGCCGCCTTGATCAGGTTCGCGCCATGCAGATCACCTGACGCCTCACCGGTAACGATCAGAGCACGGCGGGGGCTGGCACATGGGGAAGCGATGGTCATGAGCAACAATCCTTTAGCCTGATTCCGTGCATGGATTCAGGTTTGAGACAACAAAAAAACCAGCGGCACCCACAAGTGGGTGCCAGTGATTTTCAAACAACAAGAAAGGGAGAACAGCCTACGGCTATCCCTCCGCTAATGATCACAATTTTAACGGGCGATGCCACGCTCGCTGTTACGGATAAAGTCGGTAAACGCCACAACTTCAGGAAACTGCTCAACCGTGTCGGCAATCTGCTGCAACGCCTCTTCCTGACGTAATCCTGCACGAAACACCAGCTTATACGCTTTTTTAATCGCGGACAGCGTTTCAGAACTGAATCCACGCCGCTTTAGACCAATCAGATTCAACCCCACCGTTTTGGCACGATCACCCTGGGCAATGACATAAGGGGGGAGATCCTGAGCGATCATCGATCCACCACTGGCCATGACATAGCTACCCACCCGGGTAAACTGGTGTACCGCCGACATGCCACCAAGAATTGCGTAGTCATCCACTTCGACATGACCGGCAAGTGTGGCGTTATTGGCAAGAATAATATGATTACCGACAATACAATCATGGGCGACATGGGTATAGGCCATGAACAGATTATCGTTGCCGATCACCGTCTTACCGCCACCATCCTCAGTTCCGAGGTGCAAAGTAGTAAATTCGCGGATCTTGTTGCGGTCACCAATGGTCAGTGTTGTCTCTTCGCCATGAAACTTAAGGTCTTGGGGAATAGCACCGATGGAAGCGAACTGAAAGATCTCATTATCGCAACCGATGGTGGTGCGACCCTCGATCACCACGTGCGGACCGACAACGGTACCGTCACCAATCGTGACATGTTCACGGATAATGCTGTAAGCACCAACCTTGACATTTTCGCCAAGCTGGGCTCCCGGCTCAATGATAGCGGTAGGATGAATCATAGGTTAGCCTTCCCGATCTACAAACGTTGCCTTGAGTTCTGCCTGAGTCACCAAGGTTTCACCGACGTAGGCTTTTCCGACAAACTGATAAATGCCACGTCGACATTTAAGCAGCTTCAATTCCATGCGCAACACATCTCCAGGGACGACCGGCTTGCGAAACTTTACCTTATCAATACCAGTGAAATAGGTGACCTTGTCTTCGCCGATCTCATCATTGATCGCCGCAAACAGTCCCCCCACCTGTGCCATGGCCTCAATAATCAGCACACCCGGCATAATAGGATGGCCGGGAAAATGGCCCTGGAAAAACGGCTCGTTAATCGTCACATTCTTAATCCCGACAATCGATTCGTTTTCGGTAAAACTTTCAATGCCGTCCACCAGTAAAAAAGGGTAACGGTGCGGCAGACGTTTCATTACTTCAATGGTGTTCATAAACATAGTGGTTCAATCTTCCTTAACGAATTTATTTTTGAGAGTCCATCAATTTCTGCAATGCATCCAATTGGCGTTTCAACGTAGCGATCTCTTTTCTCATCTGCGGCAAACGACCGAAACTCATTGAAGCCTTTAACCAGTCGCGATGAGGAATCGCCGGTACGCCGGACACCACCTGGTTACCCTCTATCGAACCGGTAATGCCGCCGCGACCACCCAAGGTGAGATTATCGCCCACTTCGATATGCCCCGCAACCGCGGACTGACCACCAAAGGTACAATGGCGACCCACTTTTGCGCTACCGGCAATACCTGCCTGGGCAGCCATCACCGTGTGGGCACCAACCGTTGCATTATGACCAATCTGCACCATGTTATCGAGTTTACACCCGGTGCCGATCCGGGTCACGCCCATGGCCGCACGATCGATACAGCTTCCGGCACCAATCTCGACATCATCTTCAACAATGACGATACCCACCTGGGGAATTTTATAATAGGCCTCACCATCGGGCGCAAAACCAAAACCATCGGATCCGATCACAGCATTAGGCTGTAAAATAACCCGATTGCCAAGCACACAATCTTCACGGATCACACAACCGGCATGCAACAAGCACTCGTTGCCGATACGCACATTGGCGTACACCACGACGTTGGGATGGATAATGGTATCATCACCAATAACACACTGTTCACCAACACTGGCTCCGGGATGAATTGTCACCCGCTCGCCCAAGGTCGCTGATTCTGCAACGGACGCTCCGGGCAATACACCCAAAGGTTCGGGGCGCTTGACATTGAGATGAGTCAGCACCTTGGCAAACGCCAAATAGGGATTCTTGCACACCAGATAGGCGATATCGTCACGGTCGAGAGGTTGATCCACCAGCACGGCCGATGCTCCGGTCGTCTCCAGACACGACAGATACTTGGGATTAGCAATAAAGGTGATATCGCCAGAGCCGGCGCCGTCAATCGGCGCCAGACGCTGAATTTCGATACTCTCGTTGCCGATCACCTCGGCATCGACCAGCTCCGCCAGTTGCTTCAGGGTTGCCATCAGTCAGTGTATCCTACTTGTGGCTGTCTTTGTATTGGGCATCGTAGGCCTTGATCAGCTTATCGGTATAGTCGATGCTGTCCACGGCATAAACCAGTTGCCCCTGCTCAAACATCATTGACACGCCCTGCTCTTTGCTCAACGTTTTCACCTGAGTAGCGAGATCACCCAGAATTTGCTGAGTGAAGGACATCTCCTTGGCGCGCATCTCATCCTGCTTATCCTTGGCGAAGCGCTGATAATCCTTAACTTGCTGTTGGAACTCGCGCTCTTTCTCATGCTTGGCATCGTCTGAAAGCAGTGCTGCCTGTTTCTGCAACGACTCCTGTAGTGCACTCAGGTCGGCCTGACGTTTTTTCACATCAACCTCAATGGCTTTCATCTCACTATCCATTTTGGCCTTGGCTGCCTGGCCTGCCGCCGACAGAGTCAATGCTTTTTGCAGGTTAACATAACCAATTTTGAGGTCTGCGGCACCGGCAACGGTTACCAAGCTGAAAATCATCAGAGTTGCAACAACAATACGCTTCATTTTTTACTCCTTAACAATAATTGGATGAATTAGAAAAACTTACCAATCGAGAATTCAAATTGCGAATCATCTTCGTAGTCTTCTGGATCGAGGTTGTAACCCCATTCCAGACGCAACGGACCGAGAGGGCTGTTCCAGCGGATCCCCAGACCGGTACTGTAACGCATATCAGAAAAGAACTCTTCGCCCTGATCCCAAGTGTTACCCACATCGACAAATACCAAGCCTTTAAGACCGGCATCCTTGAGCAAAGGGAAGATCAACTCGAAGTTGAAGAACGCCGATTTAACGCCACCGATGAAGTCGCGTTCGGTAGTCGATGGAACGGTAGCATAACTACCATCTGGGTTTCTCTTGTATTGCGTACCAATTTGTTCCACTCCACTATCGTCAATATACGTATATTCTTCAACTACAGGATCTTTTGCCCAGTCCCACGGCCCCACTTCACGCGACTCAAAGCCACGCATGGTGTTGATGCCACCGAGATAGAAGCGCTCATCGACCGGGATCTCCTCACCGCCGACCTTATGCACCATGCCGATCTGGCCGTGAGCGGAGAACACCACCCCCCATTTGATGGGGATAAAATGACGATGATCAAGGATCGATTTAACAAAACGTTCATCGCCACCGATTCCGGCAAACTCCAGCGACAGTTCCGTCATATAACCACGGGAGGGGTCGGGACGATAATCGGTGGTATTGGTTGAGATCGAAGCATAGATCGATGACAGGGTTGAGTTACCTTCCTGATCGAGAATATATTCTGATGCAAAAGCATCAACATCATAGATTTCCTTCTCTTCATACTTATAGATAAAGAAGGTCCGCGTGTCATAGCTGATGGGGATACCGAGCTTGATGGCACCACCCATCGCTTTTTTGGAATACTCATCCCACTCACGGTCGGTATTGTAGAGATCGAAACCAAGGGCAAGATTTTTGTCCATGAAATAGGGGTCAAGCAAACCGATCTGGTAGGTGGTGGACTCACCACCGAACGAGCCCGACAGATTCAAACGCAAGGCACGACCGAGGAAGTTGTCCTGACTCACCGAACCCTGACCGATAAAGCCATCAACGGAGGAGAAACCGAAACCAACACTAAAGGTTCCAGTCGCCTGTTCTTTGACATCAACCTGGACATCCATCAATGCATCATCACCGGTGGAGACGGAATCAACATTAACCTCACTGAAGAAGCCCAGATTATTCACACGTTTACGGCTGGACTCCAACCGGGTAGCACTGTACAGATCACCTTCAACCAACACCATCTCACGACGGATAACCTTGTCGCGGGTTTTAGTGTTACCAGCGATATTGACCCGACCGATATAAACCTTGACGCCCTGCTCAATCTGAAACGTTACATCAACGGTTTTCTGTTCATTGTTAATCATGGTCATCGGTGAAACATTGACATAAGCATAACCACGATTGGCATAGTAGTCGTTCAACCGCTTGATATCATCACGCAACTGCTCACGGCTGAAGACATCACCAGCTTTAAACTTCAGAATACTCAGCAGTGCCTGCTCATCCTTTAACAGGTCACCATCAACAGACATACTGCCAAGGACGTACTGCTGACCTTCATCGATCTCGATGAGGATATCCATCTCGTCGCGATCATCAGACAGGGTAATTAACGGCTGCTTGACACGCACCCGGATATAGCCTTCGTTAAAATAGGCATCCTTGATCAGTTCGATATCGTTTTCGAGCAACCCTTCATTGTAGGTGCCGCCATCAGTGATCCAGGAGAAGATCCACCACTCCTTGGTCTGCATGAACTTGCGTAATTTTCGTGCAGAAAAGAGGCTGTTGCCTTCAAAGTCAATATCATCAATAGTGACCTTGCCACCCTCGACAATATCAAAATAAACCGTTGCCTCATTATTCTTAGTCGTCTCGACGCGCGAGGAGACCTCAACGGCATAGAAGCCTTCTTCAATATAAGTCTGACGAATGGCAGCAACACTCTCCTGCAAGGACTTGGGATGGAGGATACTCGGCGTACGGATGGTCAATGCACTACGCACCTTGGAACGCTTGAGTTCCTTAAATCCGACCAACTTGATCTTCCGTACCAGGGGACGCTCCTGCACCCGATAGATCAGAGTTAACAGACCATCCTTCTCCTCGGTCAGCACCTCAATATCCTTAAAGTGACCCAAGGCATAGATAGCGCGCAGATCGTTATCGACGCCATCTTCATTAAACGTCTGTCCAGCTTTGATCGACAACACCCCTTCGATTCTGGCAATGTCGACCCGCTTGACCCCTTCGATCTGAACATCCGTTACCAGCAGTTCTGCAGCAAATGCAGAACCACAACACAGGCTGGCGACCAGCACCAGTAATACAGCAGCCCTTTTGAGCATAGGGTAAAATCTCCTAAGATTTCTCAATCAACTAAAGTCGTTTATTATAGAAAAACGCCCTGCAGGTGTAAACCGAAAACTCCGCATAAAACAGCCACGGACCCATCCCGGGCAACCTTCAACCCGGAACAACAAAAGCATGACAAACCACCAACAATTCCGGCTATGGCAAACCAGTCTACACCGGCCCGACCTGACCGTCATAAATACATAACGTCCGATCCATCCGCGCTGCTAATTCGGCATTGTGGGTCACCATCACCATGGTTAACTGATGTTGATGATGCAGACGGTCCAGCAATGCATAAATTTCTTCCGAGGTTGCCGAATCAAGATTACCGGTTGGTTCATCGGCAATCAGCAGCTGTGGTTGCAACACCAGCGCCCGGGCAATAGCCACGCGCTGTTGTTCACCACCGGACAACTGGCCCGGCTTATGTTGAACTCGATGTTCAAGCCCGGTCTCGCCCAGCAATTGACGGGCACGTTCACTGGCTTCCTGGCGACTCAAGCCATTGATCAAAGCGGGCATCATCACGTTTTCAAGAGCCGTAAACTCCGGCAGCAATTGATGAAACTGAAAAACAAAACCAAGACTGCGGTTACGAAATCGGTCCAGCTGAGCGGGACCGAGCGCGAACAGATCGGTCTCCTCAAAGTAGCACTTTCCCGTTGTCGGACGATCAAGGGTGCCAAGAATGTGCATCAATGTTGTCTTACCCGAACCCGAGGCACCAATCACGGCAATGCGCTCACGCAAAGCGATCTCAAAATTGACATCACGCAGTACCGTCAGAGTCCCCTGTTCGGTCTCAAAGGTTTTGCTCACATTCTCTGCGCGTAACAAAATCTCCACACCGCCCTCCATGCAATAATCCTACCTACCCCTGTCTATTCATAACGCAGTGATTCAGCGGGATCAAGTCGTGCAGCCCGCAGTGCCGGATAAACCGTCGCCAACAGACAGATCACCATGGCTGTCACCACAACGGCAATCACATCAGAAGTCACCACCTGCGACGGGAAATGTTCCATACCGTACACGGCTTTATCAAAAATCGTCACGTGAAGCTTGCGCTCCAGCCATGAGATAATCGCATCGGCATTTAAAGCCAGCGTTAATCCTAAACTGGTACCAAAGATTGTCCCTGACGTACCAATCAATAATCCTTCAAAAACAAAAATTTTCAGAATGCTACGCGATGTCGCGCCCATGGATCGCAAAATGGCGATATCTTTATGCTTCTCCATCACCACCATAATCAGAGTTGTGCCGATATTGAATGCAGCCACCAGCACAATGATCCCCAACACGATAAACAGGCCGAGCTTTTCCAGCTTAAGCGCAGCGAGAAACGATCCAAACATCTCCTCCCACGACCGAACGCTGTAGGGGAAACGGAACGTCTCTCTCAAGCTTTCGGCCACCGGCTGAGCATGGTCGAACGAATCCACCTCGATCTCAATGCCACTGACCTCATCCTCGGCACCAATAAAGCGCTGTGCCTGATCGAGAGAGATGAAGGCGTAGTAGGTATCGAGGAAACCGCCGCGTTGCCGGGCGATGGCCACCACATCGAACGGTTTAATTTTAGGAATCAGCCCAAAGGGGGTGATATTAAAATCGGGTGGAATTACATTCACGCGGTCGCCGACGGCAACACCGAGGGCTGCGGCCGTATCGGCGGCAATCACAATGCCCGGTTGCGACCGCTGGTCGGTGAACAGCAAGTCGGTCACCGTGGAGCCGTCCAAGGTCAAAAAGGGTTGATCAAATACCCGATTTTCGGCCGAAACCCCCTTGATATTGGCGGCGGCGACATTACCATGGGCGAGCAACATCGCCTCTTTGACCACATAGGGCTCTGCCGACACAACCTGCGGCGACAAGGTACAAACCTGTTCCACCACCTGTGACCATTGCAGCACCGAACCGTTGTGTTTCTGCAGCGTAATATGGGGGATGTTACCGAGGATCTGCTGACGCACCCCATCGTGGAAGCCGGTCATGATCGCCAGCACCACAATCAGTGCCGCCACCCCCAGAGTAACGCCGGTCACCGAGATAAACGAAATTACTGAAATGAAGGTTTGCTTTCGCTTGGCACGTAAGTAACGCAAGCTGATAAACCATTCATAACCCATAGATGTTCACCTTGGTATTCGTAAGCACAGCAGACGGAAAAACGCCGCAGCCCTTGGGCTGCGGCAGCAAAAGAACCAGAATTAAACTTTACGCAACTGCGGGAACAGGATGACATCACGAATAGAGGCCGAATCGGTGAGCAACATCACCAGACGGTCAATACCGATCCCTTCGCCAGCGGTCGGCGGCAAACCATACTCCAGAGCCCGGATATAATCTTCATCCATGGCATGAGCTTCATCATCACCAGCCTCTTTCTCCACCAGTTGATCCTCGAAACGACCTTTCTGGTCAATGGGGTCATTGAGCTCTGAAAAAGCATTGGCCAGCTCACGACCGACAACGAACAGCTCAAAACGATCCACCACTTCGGGACGTTCATTATTGCGGCGTGATAACGGCGACACATCGGTGGGATACTCCGTGACAAAGGTCGGATTCCACAACTTGGGCTCGGCCACTTCATCAAACAGCTCGGTGAGCAACTTGCCATAACCGATATTATCGTCAAAGTCGAGACCGAGCTTACGGGCATAGGCCAGCGCCTTGGCTGGGTCTTCAAGATCTTCGGCTGAAACCTCACCATATTTGAGAATGGCCTCCTTAACAGTCAGCCGTTGCCACGGTGCGGTCAGGTCGACTTCACGACCGCCGTAGCTGATCACCCGGCTACCACACACCTGCTCAGCAATGTGACCAATCATCTCTTCGGTCATATCCATCAGGTCATGATAAGTGGCATAGGCCTGATAAAACTCGATCATGGTAAACTCGGGGTTGTGCTGAATCGAAATCCCCTCGTTACGGAAGTTACGATTGATCTCAAACACGCGCTCAAAACCGCCGACAACCAGACGCTTCAGATACAGTTCAGGAGCGATACGCAGGAACAGATCCATCTTCAGGGTGTTGTGGTGGGTGACAAACGGACGTGCCGTGGCACCACCGGCCACCTCCTGCATCATCGGTGTCTCCACTTCGAGATAATCGCGCTGTTGCATGAACTCACGCATCAAACTGATAATGCGGCTACGCTTCTTAAACACTTCGCCCACTTGCGGATTGACAATCAGGTCGAGATAGCGTTGACGGTAACGGGTCTCCACATCGGTCAGGCCATGCCATTTTTCCGGCAGTGGTTGCAAAGACTTGGTCAGCAGTTGCAACGAATCAGCACGCAGCGACAACTCGTCGGTCTTGGTGCGAAACGGCTTACCGCCGATGCCGACGATATCACCGACATCCAGCTTACCGAACACGGCAAAACTGTCGTCACCAATCTTGTTTTTGCCGACATAAACCTGCAGACGACCGGTGCGATCCTGAATCTGAATAAAAGCCGCCTTGCCAAAATCACGCCGCGCCATAATGCGCCCCGCAATGACATAGTCCTGCTCACAGTTCTCCAGATCCTGAGCCGTATCGTCAGCATGAGCCTCTTTGATCTGAGCCGTCTGATGTGTCACCTCAAAACCGTTGGTATAGGGATTGACACCGTTACGGCGCAAATCATCCGCCTTGGCCATCCGCTGGGCAACTAATTCATTAACTTCTTCCATAACCCGAACATTCCTTTCAACTATGTCCAACCGACCCATGGTGAGCGGGTCGACGATAAATATAATGTAACATCTTAACTTCTGTGTAACTCTTCAACATAAGTAGCAACAACCGTTGGGTTTCGTGTCATTCTACCCAACTTACACATATACTGCTGACCATGATGGAATATCATCAATCAAATACGTGCGCGCCGCAAAAGATCAGGCCCGCCCCGCAGTTCGGCCAGATACGCAATCCGCACCCTGAAACAGTTACACGTCACAGTTAGTTACTTTGGTTGTCAAGGCCATTTCTTTGCTTACTTTCTTTGGGGGCTATTCAAAGAAAGTACGTCGGCTGCGGGACGAAACCCGCGAACTTGACCTTGATTTTAAAGAGACGTAAACCCGTCGGACAATGCCCGACCTACATTTTTATCCAAAATTGAGCAACTACCCACTTTTACCAAGCAGATAGGCTTCAATAAAACCTTCAATATGACCATCGAGCACCGCATCAGCATTACCCACCTCATATCCGGTGCGATGATCCTTGACCATACGATAGGGATGGAGAACATAGGAGCGGATCTGACTGCCCCAGCCGATCTCCTTTTTGTCGCCGGACAAGGCGTTAGCCTCCTCCTCCTTCTTGCGCAGCTCCTGCTCATACAGGCGTGCCTTGAGCTGACGCATCGCCTCGGCCTTGTTGTTATGCTGAGAGCGCTGATCCTGACAGGCGACGACAATCCCCGTCGGCAGGTGGGTGATACGGATGGCCGAATCGGTCTTGTTGATATGCTGTCCACCGGCACCACTGGCGCGGAAGGTATCAATCTTCATATCCTTATCCAGCAATTCCACCTCAATACTGTCGTCCAGTTCAGGAAAAATAAACACCGAACAAAACGAGGTATGGCGCTTGGACGCGGCATCAAAGGGGGAGATCCGCACCAGACGGTGGATCCCCATCTCCGGACGCAGCCAGCCATAGGCATAGTCACCATCGACGGTGAAGGTGACACTTTTAACCCCGGCATCGTCACCGGGCTGATAATCGGTAATCTTGGTCGTAAACCCCTTGATATCACAAAAGCGTAGATACATCCGCAACAGCATATCGGCCCAATCCTGAGCCTCGGTACCGCCGGCCCCGGCATTGATGCTCAAAATTGCATTATTGCTGTCATGCTCCCCGGACAACATGCGGGCAAACTCCATCTGGTGCACCTGTCGCTCCAGATCGGGCAACATCTCCTGCACTTCCAGACGGGTCTCTTCGTCTTCACTTTCAGCACCGAGTTCAACCAGAATGTTCAAATCTTCGACCGTATCATGTGCCGTCGTCCAGCCATCAACCAGCTTTTTCAGCGTTGTCCGCTCCTTTAACAGTTCCTGAGCACGCGCACCACGGTTCCAAAAATCAGGATCGGCGATTTCGGCTTCAAGTTCACTGACACGTTCCTGTTTGGTCGGAATGTCAAAGATACCTCCTCAGCTCATCGAGCTTTTCGGCAACCTGCTTGATCCGTTCAATCTCTTGGCGAAACATCCGTTCTCCCCATTTTCTTTATTCATCTCTCGAACCAAACAGTACTGAATTCGAGGTTCCATTTATCGCGCCGCTATAGTGACATATCCGTCGTTGCGGATGACAGCTTTTTTTACCCTGCATCTGTGAATAAACGGTAGATGAAGAGTGCAAGTGCTTGGATTGAATAAACGATTCAAAAAAATTCTTAGCTCCACCCAGAGGTTCAGCGACGATTTTTTGGACGTTTAGGCAGTTCAATGACTTGTGCTATTCGCCGCCGGGTATTCACGGATGCAGGGTTACGACTTTGCCACAACCAGATGACAACAATCAGGCTCAACAAGAGCGGTACACTATCACCAGTTCGGGTATAAAGGCTACCCCCCTGTTGAAAATGGATCGTCCCCTCGATCAAGGCCGGGGCAAACAACTCCGATTTGGCGACGATGTCACCATGCGGATCGATCAGTGCCGACACGCCGGTATTAGCACAGCGGGCAACCCACACCCGGTTTTCAATAGCCCGAAAACGGCTCATGGCCAGATGCTGCCAAGGCGCCGCCGAGCGGCCGAACCAGGCATCGTTGGTCAAATTGACCAACAACCCCGCCCCCCTGGCCACCAGCGTCCGTGCCAGGTCGGGGAAAATCGCCTCATAACAGATCAACACCCCGACCTGATGACCGTTGACGGGCACCGGCATAAGCTGGCCCGGAATAAAGTCACCAACTCCGGCAGCAAGCTTTTCAACCACGCCAAACAGTCCCCCCATCGGTACATACTCACCGAACGGCACCAGATGAACCTTATCGCTGCGCCCCATCTCCTTGCCCTGAGCCGACAGCAGGTAGGCACTATTGAGATAGCGATAACCCTTGCCATCATGCATGTAGCTGGGACTACCAAACAACAGCCGCGCCTGCTGCCGACGTGGCACCGCACGCACCTGGTAGGCACGCTGACCACCATCCTGATAAAAAAACGGCGTGGCACTCTCCGGCCAGACAATCAGCTCCGGCGCATCCGCCTCAGCGCTTAAACGGCGATACTGGTCAAGGGTGTGTTGAAGGAAGGCAGCATCCCATTTGATATTCTGATCGATATTACCCTGAACCAACGCCACCTTCAGCGCCTCCCCCGTATCAACGGGCTGAGACAGCCGCCAGTGTCCATAACCGGCATTGGCCAACCACAAGCTGACAGCGACCAGCAACCAGCCCCAAGGTAAGCGGCACTGCTGACGCCAACACCGCCAAGCTTGGGCAATCGCGCAGTTGACCAGCAGCATCAACAAAATCAGGCCGTAAATACCGAACAGATCAGCACTCTGAATCAACGCCGCTTCAGCTGCCTGAGAATAGGCGATGGCTGCCCACGGAAATCCGGTCAACAACCAGCTGCGCACATATTCAACCACCAGCCAGACCACGGGCAACACAACAATGATCGGCAACCCCAGCCGCTGATGGATTCGCACTGTCGCCCAACAGGCCATAGCCCAGAATCCGGCCAGGTAGAGCACCAACAACAGATAGGCGATCACCGACAACAGCCACGGCATGTGGCCATAGGTGGTCATGACGATGTTCAGCCAGTACAACACACCGGCAAAAAAAACAACCCCGGCGCTCAATCCTGCTCGCCAGGGTCGGTGATGCATCACACTGATCAGCGGCACCAGAGCCAGCCAAGCCAGCCAGCTTTGCCCCGCGTAGGGAAATGCCAGTGCCATCAGAGCGCCTGACAACAGCGGCGCCAGCCATAACATCCAGCGGTCGGTTTGTCGTGCAACGCTTACAGTAGAGGGAGTTTCAGTCATATAAGATTTCTATCCGAGCGACACAGATCAGATTTAAAAATGGAATCATAACTCGCCGGGCACTGATTCGTCCAATGCCGTGCGACAGACCCGCACGCGATGGATCATCCGCTCATCGCTTTCGAGCACCACCATTTTCAACGAGGCAAAAGAGACCTCCTCACCAGCCTTCGGCACATGCCCCAATTGATGCAGCAACAGTCCGCCCACCGAATCGAACTGATCACGCTCAATCTCGGGCAGATCATAATAATCCTCCAGCTCATCCAAGCTGAGCCGGGCATCAACGGCAATGATGTCGTCGCCCTCTTCGATCAGCAGATTGTCATCGACATCGTATTCATCCTTGATGTCGCCAATAATTTCTTCAATCAAATCTTCCAAGGTGATCAGACCAGAGGTGCCACCATATTCGTCAATGGCAATGGCAATATGCATGCGCTTGTTGCGAAACTCACGCAACAGCTCTTCAATCCGCTTGGTCTCCGGCACAAAATAAGGCTTACGCATAAGGGTGCGTAACGAGATCTCGCCAATGGGGCGCCCCCAGTATTTGAGCAGATCCTTGGCATAGACCAGACCGACAATATGATCAATCGATTCTTCATACACAGGAATCCGCGAATGACCATAACGCAGGACAATTTCGATCAACGCATCCAGGCTGACATCCACCGAACAACTACGCATGTCCGTGCGGGGGATCATCACCTCACGGACAATGGTCTCGCCGAACTCGAAGATCGAGTTGAACATCTCCCCCTCTTCGGCATTGATAATCCCCCCCTCTTCCGAGGCGTGAATTAACTCCTGAAGATGTTCTTCGGACGTGACCTGATGGGTCGAGCCCAGCAGACGCTGCAACCAGCTACGCTTATTTTCCGGCGTGTTGTCCATAACTGTCCCTATTTACCCTCAGCCATCAATTCGGGAAACACCTGCTGCAACACAGTAAACAATTCGCGCTCTTTTTCTTCCATCTCCAACGCCTGCTCTTCGGTTCCCCGCTCGTGATCATAACCCAACAGATGCAAAATACCATGAATCAGCAGAAAGCTCACCTCGCTAAACATTGAGACACCGGCCTCGTCAGCATCACGTGCCGCCGTATCCACAGAGATCACGACATCACCGAGCAATTCGGGACAAATCCCCGCCCCCTCACCTTCTTGCTGGGCGAACGAGATCACATTGGTCGGCTTGTCGCGTTGCAGATAGTCACGATTGATCTCCTGAATATGAACATCATCGACAATAACAACGGAGAGTTCAGTCTCCTCAGGACATTCCAAGGCGTTTAAGATCGTCTTGGCTACCTTTTTGAGATCTGTTACCGCTATCACGTGATTCTGCTGCTGGTTCTCGATATAGATCATTGCCATTTTCCTTTTTGGAGTCTTTTTCTCGTTCCTTATACGCCGGCTCAGGATATTCGATGCGCTGATGAAAGATTCCCGACAAAATCTGGTTAAAGCTTTTGGCAATTTCGTGCAGATCTTTCAGGGTCAACTCACATTCATCGAGCTGGCCGTCTATAAAGATATTATTGATGATCTTCTGCACCATGCCCTGGATCCGCGCCGGTGTAGGATCCGACAGGGTACGCCCTGCCGCTTCTACGGCATCGGCCAGCATAATCAGTGCCGCCTCGCGTGTTTGCGGCTTGGGTCCGGGATAACGATAATCCTGTTCATTGACCTGAGTCTCTTTATCCCGCTGCTGCGCCTTATCATAAAAAAACTTGATCAACGCCGTACCATGATGCTGGCGGATCACATCGATCAGCTCCTGACCCAACTTATGTTCGCGGGCCAACTCCACCCCGTCCTTAACATGGGAGATCAGGATCAACGCACTCATGGATGGTGCCAATTTATCGTGACGATTTTCAGGCGGACGCATATTTTCAGCAAAATAGAGCGGTTTTTTAATTTTACCAATATCGTGGTAATAAGCCGCAACCCGCGCCAACAGGGGATTAGCGCCAATGGCCTCCGCAGCGTTTTCAACCAGAGTTCCGACAATAATGGAATGATGATACGTACCAGGCGCCCGAATCATCAGTTCACGCAAAATAGGGGTGTTGGTGTTGGCCAGCTCCATCAGCTTGAAGTCAGTGGTATATTTAAACAGCGATTCCATCAAAGGAATGGTGCCATTAACCATCACCGCACAACCAAACCCACCGATAAAGGCCGAACCCAAGCGATAGACAAACTGGATATCATAAACATTATCCGACAATGCATAGATCGCTGTCACCATCAACATGTTGACTAGCGACAGATAGAGACCGGCACGGTACAGATTACTCCGGGCCTGACTGTGACGACCCCAATGAGCTGCGGTAACGCATCCCACCAGAACATACAGCGTGATAAACAGATTATTACCAAACAGCATGCCGACCAACAGGGCAAACAGCAGCGAGAATACGTACGCCACCTCGGAATTGAGCACAATCCGCACCAGCATGGCACCGGCAGCAAACGGCAGCAAATAGTAGTAGCAGGCTGAATCAATATACGGAAAAGCACTTTGCAGTGCCATCGACATAAAGATTCCCACCTTGGCAATAATAAAGAGACTGAAGAACACGGACATAAGAAAGGTCAGATCACGCAGATCGGGATCATACTTACGAATATTCAGCCGGGCAAAACGATGAACGGCATAAAACAACAGGAGTATTCCCAACAGCAGCCCAGCCGCACTGCGCAGCATTTTCACCCCATCCACCGACGTTTGCAGGGCACGTAATTTACGCAGCTGATCTTCCGTTACCCGTTCCCCCTCACGGACGATCATCTCGCCACGTTTGACCTGTAGCAACACGGGCAATACCGCTTCACCGGCAACCCGGCGGCGAAGCTCAGTTTCACTCTGATTAAAGGTCAGATTTGGGCGTATCAGTTTTTGGACCACACTGATCAGCTGTACGACATCAACTGGGACCGTTTCGCCATCGAACAACTTTTCGCGCAACTCGGAAACAACCTCGTTTATACCGAGGATATTGGTCACCTCGACAACGTCGACCTCTTTCTGGCTGGCGAGGTCACGAATCGAAATCGCCCCCTGCCAATGACTTTGAAACAGCTCAAGGTTGCCGACAATCTTACGATTAAGGCTACGATTCATCTCATGACTGAACTGTTCGACGAAGAGATCTTCAAGTGCCAGATGGCGCAACGCAATCAATTGCTCATCGCTGATATCAACACCGAGGGTCACAGCCACATCGACGGTTGGGATCATCACCGGCACATCGATATCAACCTCAGTTGCAACAACGGTCTCAGCGACAGCAGGCAATTCAACAGCAACATCTTTTGCCATCGATTCTGCTGCAACCCGTTGCTCGTTACGCGCGGCCTCGGCGTTGAGGAGAGTAAAAACCTCAACAAGATTAGCGATAGCAGCCTTATTGGGCCGCGAATCATAATCATAGACCGACAATACAGCCTGTTCGGCATCCTGCTTTTTCTTCTCCGTCAGCTCCGGTTCCGGCAGCAGAAATCCGCGCGGTGTTTTAATATCTCGCGATGCAATATCGCCTGGGCTGTAGTAATCAGGAACAAACCCCCCCTTGGGGATAATAATCAACGTCAGCGCCAGAGCGAGCAGCAGTAACAATACACGCTTATGGGTCGCTGCACTCATCAAAAAATGGGGCTGTTTAATTTGTTTATGTTTGGGCGTCATATCAATTACTCTCGTACGCTCTGACAATCCGTTGCACAATCGGATGACGGACAACGTCGATATCGCTAAAACGGTTAGTCGCAATCCCTTCAACTTTACCCAGAATCTCCAGGGCCTGTAGCAGCCCCGACTGACGACCGCTGGGCAGGTCGATCTGGGTAATGTCGCCGGTAATCACAGCCTTACTGCCAAAACCGAGGCGGGTCAGAAACATCTTCATCTGTTCAGTGGTGGTGTTTTGCGCCTCGTCGAGGATGATAAAAGAATCGTTGAGGGTCCGACCACGCATAAAGGCCAGCGGAGCAACCTCGACAATCCCCTCCTCAATCATCGCCTGCCCTTTGTGCAGATCAACCATGTCGAACAAGGCATCATAGAGTGGCTGCAGGTAAGGGTTCACCTTCTCGGCAATGTCACCGGGGAGGAACCCCAGTTTCTCTCCGGCCTCAACCGCCGGTCGTACCAGAACAATACGGTTCACCTGTTTTTTCTGCCAAGCCGCCACCGCCAATGCCATGGCAAGATAGGTTTTGCCGGTTCCAGCCGGGCCAACACCAAACACGACATCGTGCTGCCGAATGGCGTCGATATACTTCTTCTGTGCCAAACTCTTGGGGGCAATAAACTTGTTGCGGGCAGACACCAAAACGGTATCGAAAAAAATCTCGATAAGCTTGATCGAAGAATCGCTACGCAGAATATTGACGGCATAGTCGATATCGGGGGGGTAAAGCGGATAACCTTTTTGCAGTAACGCCACCAGTTGCTGCAACACCAGCTCCGTCAACTCGACATCCAATGGTGCACCGTTAATCTGAATGTCAGAGCCGCGGGAACCCAGCCGAACCCCAAGCAGGGACTCAAGCTGATGAAGATGGCTATTCTGCTGGCCTAATAGAGCATGAGCCAACAACGGGTCGGAAACGGTAAAACAACATCGACTAGAGTCTTCGCTCACAAAACCTCGGCATTACGCAAACAGATCGCCCGGGATGGAATGAGAACCTTCAACCGTTGAAGGTCTCAGGGCATTCCGCAGTCTCATCTAAGAGAGATCGCGGAATTCTTTTGTCACCAAACATTACACAACAAAAAAACAAACCCAGGATCGCTCAGACTAGCACTAAATATCGGCTAAATCAACCGCCATTTGACCGGCACAGCAGACCGCACAACACCATGATAATACGAGCTTTTCCCTGACGACGGCAACCCGCGCCCCGATCCGGTCCATAGCAACAATACGCCCCCGTTCATCCCGCTGCCGACGAACTTACGATCAACAACAAAATTGACTTTTATTTTCTCCGGCCTGTGCTATAAATACAGCCCTCAAGTATACTAATTCTCGGCACAGAGCTTTATCTGCATAAAGCGACAAGAAACGGAACTTGCCATCAAAGGATTTGTCCCTTTAATTTTATTACCAACCGCAAAAGCAACAAAACAACAGAGTAAAAAGGAGTTCAGACATGGGCGAAATCATGGACATTTATGCACGCGAGATTCTCGATTCCCGCGGTAACCCCACTATCGAAGTTGACGTTCTGCTCGAAAGCGGCATCCTTGGCCGTGCTGCAGTTCCGAGTGGCGCTTCCACCGGCGAACGTGAAGCCCTTGAACTCCGTGATGGCGACATGTCTCGTTATCTCGGCAAAGGGGTTCAAAAAGCGGTCGAAAACGTCAACGAGAAGATCTGTGATGCCCTTATCGGTTGGGAAGCCAGTGACCAAGCCGGTGTCGATGCCAAACTGATCGAACTCGACGGCACGGAAACCAAGAGCAACCTCGGTGCTAACGCCATGCTCGGTGTTTCCCTGGCCTGTGCCCGCGCGGCAGCAGAAGAGTCCGGCCTCCCATTCTACCAATACCTCGGTGGTCCCAACGCCAAAGAGTTGCCCATGCCGATGATGAATATCATCAACGGTGGCGAGCATGCCGACAACAACGTCGACATTCAGGAGTTCATGATCATGCCGGTCGGCGCACCTTCTTTCAAAGAAGCGTTGCGTATGGGTGCCGAGATCTTCCACGCCCTGAAAAAAGTGCTCAAAGACAAAGGTTACAATACCGCCGTTGGCGATGAAGGTGGCTTTGCCCCCAACCTGAAGAGCAACGAAGAAGCCCTGCAGGTGATCATGGAAGCGATCGAGGCTGCCGGTTACAAACCAGGTGATGATATTCTGCTGGCGCTGGACGTGGCCGCTTCGGAAATTTACAGTGACGGCAAGTACAACTTTGCCAACGAAGAGCAGGCGATCAAAACCGCCGAGGAGACCGTTGCTTTCTATTCCGACCTCGTTGACCGCTACCCCATCATCTCCATCGAAGATGGCTTGGCCGAAAACGACTGGGACGGCTGGAAGCTGATGACGGAACAACTCAGCGACAAAATCCAGATTGTTGGCGACGACTTGTTCGTCACCAACAGCAAGATCCTCAAGGAAGGGATCGACAAGGGAATCGCCAACTCCATCTTGGTCAAGGTCAACCAGATCGGCACCCTCACCGAAACCCTGGAAGCGATCGAAATGGCCAAGCGTGCCGGTTACACCTGTATAATCTCCCACCGTAGCGGCGAGACTGAAGACTCCACCATCGCCGACCTGGCCGTGGCCACCAACGCTGGTCAGATCAAAACCGGTTCCCTGTGCCGCACCGACCGCATCTGCAAGTACAACCAACTGCTGCGGATCGAAGATGAGCTGGAAGGGATCAGCATCTTCAACGGTAAGAACGTGTTCTACAACCTGCGCTAACCGGTTGCTGGACACTTTACAATCCAAAAGCCCCGCCAACAATTGTTGGCGGGGCTTTTTTGTGCAAGGCTATTTAAGAATTTTTTCCGAGGCCAGGAGATCCACCTTGTATGAATCTGACAAATATTTTCTTTCTTTTTTTAGATTGCGCAGGTGATGGCAGTGATATTGAGTGTTTAATATCTGATTTGCAATAACCGTTTTGTTGATTGCAACTCCAGCTCTTTGCGCAGCACGTCTAAGTCTCTGATCTGCTTTTCTTCTTTTTCTTTTTCTATCTTTCGAGCGGTCTGTTCGCGCCTTAAAGCTGCTTTTTTCTTTCTTATTGCAAGTCGCTCCACATACTCTTTGGGAACTATTTTAACCTTTGTTGATAACCCTTTTTTCTTATTCTTTTTAGCCATTACTTTCTTTCTGTTGATCTTACAACCATCACTTCAAATGTACGTGTCAATTTGACAGGGAAGCTTACACTTACAGCTTATTTGTTCTTGGCCACCACCCACACGGCATGAACGATACCCGGCAGATAGCCACACAACGTCAAGAGAAGATTAATCCAGAAATGTTTCCCAATACCAACCTGTAGAAATACCCCCAGCGGTGGTAGAAAAATGGCAATAATGATTTTAATCAGTTCTCCCATGGCATCCTCCTGTCCGTCAAGATGACGGACTGAAAATATGTTGTCGCTCAATGCTTTTGAACCAGATTAGCACATATTATTATCATGTGACATTACTTACCGTCACCACGCAAAAAGACCGGACTTGTTGAGTCCGGCCTTTTTGCTGTGTCAATATTTACCTGTTACCTAGTCGATAATCACCAGCAGATCATCCTGCTTGACCTGATCACCCTCTTTGAACAACACCTCTTTGATTATACCATCAATCTTGGCTTTGATGTTGGTCTCCATCTTCATCGCTTCGGTGACAATCAGAGTGTCGCCCTCTTTCACTTCATCGCCGACGGCAACATTCATCTTGAAGATTTTACCCGGCATCGGCGCACCGACATGCTTGTCATTGCCTTTTTCAGCCTTCTGATGCTCGGCTTCATCCGACTCAACCGACATATCCTTGACCACGATCTGCCGTGGCTCACCGTTGAGTTCAAAGTAGATATTGCGCGTACCATCGGTATGAACCTTACCAATCGCAGTCATCTTGACAATCAGCGTCTTGCCGGGTTGAATCTCAATGCTGGCCTCATCACCAACATCCAGGCCATAAAAGTAAATCGGCGTCGGCAATACCGAGGTATCGCTGTACTCTTGGCGATGACGATCAAATTCTTCAAACACGCCAGGGTAGAGTACTGCGGAGGAGAGATCGCGATCCTTGACCGGATGACCGACCTTCTTCTCCAATTCCACCTTTTTGGCGGCAAAATCAACCGGCTCCAAAAACTCGCCGGGACGATGGGTAAACGGCTGCTCATCCTTGAGGATGATTTTCTGCAACTCCTTGGGGAAACCGCCATAAGGCTGACCGAGCATCCCTTTAAAGAAGTCGACAACACCTTGCGGGAAAGTCAGCTCGTGACCACGCTCCATGACGTCTTGTGGCTCAAGATTGTTCTGAACCATAAACATCGACATGTCGCCAACGATCTTCGATGACGGTGTAACCTTCACCAAGTCACCGAACATGTGGTTGACCTTGCGGTACATATCCTTGCACTCTTCCCAACGGTGACCAAGGCCAAGGCCCTCGACCTGCGGCTTGTAGTTGGAGTACTGACCGCCGGGGATCTCATGCTCATAAACCTGAGCGGTGCTGGCACGCAGTTCCGACTCAAACGGCTCGTAGTAGGTACGGACCGTCTCCCAGTAGTTGGCCAGAGTCTGCATCCCTTCATTGTCAACGCTTGGATCCAAGATTGACCCTTCCATGGTCGCCAGCAGCGCATTCATACTCGGCTGCGAGGTCAAACCGGAGATGGAGGACAGCGCCGTATCGACGATATCCACCCCGGCCTGGGCGGCCATCAGCAACATGGTGCCACCGTTACCGGAGGTATCATGGGTATGGAGATGGATCGGAATACCGATCTCATTTTTCAGTGCCTTAACCAGCTTTTCCGCCGCAAACGGCTTGAGCAGACCGGCCATGTCCTTAATGCCGAGGATATGGGCCCCCATATTCTCCAGTTCCTTCGCCATGTTGACGTAGTATTCCAAAGGATACTTGTCCCGCTTGGGATCGGTGATATCGCCGGTGTAACAGATGGAAGCTTCACAGATGGCATTGTTCTTCTGCACCGCATCCATGGCGACCTTCATCCCCGTGGTCCAGTTCAGGGAATCGAAGATTCGGAACACATCAATACCACCAGCAGCCGCTTTTTCAACAAAGTCTTCAACGACGTTGTCGGCATAGTTGGTATAACCAACGGCGTTGGAACCACGCAGCAACATCTGGAATAACAGGTTCGGAACCTTGACACGCAAACGATCAAGACGCTCCCAGGGATCCTCGGTCAAAAAACGCATGGCGACATCAAAGGTCGCCCCACCCCACATCTCCAGGGAGAACAGTCCTCCGGCCAGATGACTCGTAGCCCTGGCGATCCGCTCCAGATCGTAGGTACGGATCCGCGTTGCCATGATCGACTGATGGGCATCGCGCATGGTGGTATCGGTGAGGAGTAATTGTTTCTCGTTCAATACCCAATCGGCCAGCCCCTTTGGCCCTTTGGCCATCAGGATGTCACGGGTACCACGTGGACGAATGGCCTCAACGGGAATCTCAGGAAGTTCGGCTTCGCGCAGATCGCTAAAGTGGAGCTTCTTCTTGATATTGGGATAACCGTTCACCGACACATGACCGATGTAATGCAGCAACTTGTTAGCACGGTCCTGCTTTTCGCGGATATCAAACAGCTCCGGATATTTTTCCAGATAGGAGGTATCACACTCACCGTTGAGGAACGGCTCGTGGGTTACAACATTTTCGAGGAAGCCGATATTGGTCTTAACACCACGCACACGGAATTCCTGCAGCGCACGATTCATGGTGCGACAGCCATCCTGGAACGTCAAACCCCAGGTCGACACCTTAACCAGCAGGGAATCGTAATGCGGTGTAATCTGGGCACCGGCATAACCATTAGCCGCATCAAGACGGACACCAAAGCCGACGGCGGTACGATAGGCCTTGATGGTACCAAAATCGGGGGCAAAGTTATTTGCCGGATCCTCGGTGGTCACACGACATTGAATGGCATAGCCACGCAGTTCAATGTCTTCCTGGCAGCTGACACCAATCTCAGGATCAGACAGTTTATAACCTTCAGCGACACGAATCTGTGTTTGAACCAGGTTACGCATGGTTACCAGCTCGGTAACGGTATGCTCAACCTGAATGCGTGGATTGGTTTCAATAAAGTAAAACTCACCATCCTGATCCATCAGAAATTCAACGGTGCCGGCATTGAGGTAGCCCACTTCACTGGCGATCTTCATGGCATGGGCACACACCTCTTCCCGCTTTTCCTGACTTAACGACGGCGAAGGTGCCAGCTCGATCACCTTCTGGTGACGACGCTGAATGGAGCAATCACGCTCGAAGTAGTGAACCAGATTACCGTGCTGGTCACCCATGATCTGAACTTCGATATGCTTGGGATTAGCGATGAATTTCTCAAGGAACACCGTACCGTCACCAAAAGCGGCCTGTGCTTCAGACGATGCCGATTTCAAACCTTCAAGCAGCTCTTCGCGGTTGTTGACTACCCGCATACCACGGCCACCACCACCGGATGCCGCTTTGACCATGATCGGATAGCCACAGTCTTTGGCAAACAGCAGCGCATCTTCGTCCGTTTTAACCGGCTCGTCTGTACCCGGAACGATGGGAACACCCGCCTTGATTGCAACGTGACGCGCCGCAACCTTGTTACCCAGGCGACGCTGAATATCCGCTGTCGGGCCAATAAAGGTAATGCCGGCACGCTCACAGGCTTCAGCAAATTCAGGATTTTCCGACAGGAAACCATAGCCGGGATGAATCGCATCAACACCTTTAGCTCTGGCCAGCTCGACAATCTCATCAATGCCCAGATAGGCATCAATGGGTCCCTTACCTTTACCAATCAGATACGCTTCATCCGCTTTATAGCGGTGCAATGCAACCTTATCTTCTTCAGAATAGATAGCCACGGTGCTGATTCCCAGCTCAGTACATGCACGGAAAATACGGATCGCAATTTCACCGCGGTTTGCAGCCATCACCTTCTTGAACTGTTTTACTGCCATACAACCCTCCTGATAGATTTCGGAGTCCAATCCCATTTTTATCCGGGAACAAAATTTAGTGATATTTTTTAGTCTTACTTAAAAAAGCTTGTTATTTCGAGAACTTAGACGATGCCAAGCAGCGCACATCTAAGCAGAGAGCACTCTGCATTGTCAAGGCATAATATTGTTCTATTTTTAACACATCGTAGACCAGGACACCCTACTCCGTTAAAGATACCAGATATCACAACATTTTTTTAGCCAAGCAGATCAATGGTAAAAAATTATTAGCCGTCACGTCTTCTCCTCCCTTTATGACATTTTATCGGGTAAATCTTCATCGTCCACCCCCATTAATCATCAACGTGGATAAAGTAAAGTCAGATCGATGATTATCGCACAATCATGGTTGTCATTGAGCCTTGCTGCGCCTTACAGTCCGGCAGTGGCATTAGTCTCTTTCAACAAACACTTGTCACACAACAGAGGCCATGCTAATGTGTTTTTAGTCAAAAAAATGACGCTTTTCCCTGCGAGGCCTGAAATGGAAAGTAACAGCCATATCCTTCTGATTGATGATGACCAGCAGAGTCGGGAAACCCTGGCTCTGATCCTGCAAAAAACGGGTTATCACGTTGAGACCGCCGAATCCGGCGAACAGGGGCTGCAACAAATGCAAGGACAACATTTTGATGTGGTGATCACCGACCTGATCTTACCCGGCATTGACGGCCTGGAAATTCTCAAGCGGATCAAGGAACGTAGCGCTGAGATTGATGTGATTCTGATTACCGGCAATGCGTCAGCGGAAACCGCCGTAGCAGCAATGAAGAGCGGAGCCTTTGACTATGTTACCAAGCCGCTAAACGTAGAAAAACTGAAAGTTGTTCTCGCCAAAGCGCGGGAAAAACTGCAACTGGTCACAGAGAACAAATTTCTGCGCCAGCAATTACGCGGTCGATATGCTTTTGACAACATCATCGGCAGCAGCCTGCCGATGCAAAACGTTTTTTCCCGCATGCAAAAAGTCCTGAATACCGACTCTTCACTATTGATCCTTGGCGAATCAGGCACCGGTAAGGAACTGGTCGCCAAAGCAATCCACTTCAACGGCCCACGCAAGGAGAAACCATTCGTCGCCATCAACTGTGGAGCGATCCCGGCTGAGCTGCTCGAAAGTGAATTATTCGGCCACATCCGTGGCTCTTTTACCGGTGCCATCGCCAACAAATCAGGTAAATTTGAACAGGCCAACGGCGGCACTATTTTCCTCGACGAGATCGGCACCATGCCAGTTCCTCTCCAACTCAAACTGCTACGCGTGCTTCAGGAGCAGGAGGTTGAACCCGTTGGTAGCACCAAGAAGATCAAGCTGAACGTGCGGATTATCTCGGCAACCAATGCCGATCTGGAGCAAATGATTCATGACGGACATTTCCGTGAAGACTTGTTTTATCGCCTCAATGTTATCCCTATCACCCTGCCGCCATTGCGCCAGCGCAGTGAAGATATTGCCCTGCTGGTACGTCACTTTTTACAAAAAAGCTGCCGCTATATGAATCGACCAGTGATGCAGATCGAAAGCGTAGCACTTCAGGTATTAGAAAACTACAATTGGCCGGGAAATGTCCGGGAACTGGAAAATGTGATCGAACGGACGGTGGCGCTCAGCGACGGGCCACAGATCAGTGTTCAGGATCTACCACCACATATCAGCGGCAGCTGTGTTGTTACGCCATCAGCAACGGACCTTCTTAAACTGCCCGTCGAAGGGCTGGATATGCCTAAACGGGTGATAGAGATTGAACGACAGTGGATTATTGAAGCGTTGAATCTTAGCAAAGGGGTCAAAGCGCGAGCGGCTGCGCTGCTGAACATCAACCGCACCACGCTGGTAGAAAAGATGAAACGACTTAAGCTTCCTCTGTAACCAACTTGATACTCTGTTTCAAGTGATCATAGAAGGCCAGAGCCAATGGACTTAACTGCCGGTTACGACGCTGAACGAGATAAAATGAGCGCGGCATGGTCAAACCGTTAATCGGTACCGACACCAGCGTTCCGCGCTCGATATCTTCGGCCACCGACAACGACGACATGATTGCCACTCCAATGCGCGAACGCACCCCTTGCCTCACCGCTTCATTACTGCCCATCTCGGCAACAACCCGAAAGTGACTGCTCTCGACACCGGCGTCTTTCAAACTTTTTGTCATTTCTATCCGGGTCCCAGAACCCGGCTCACGGAGGATAAACGGCACATCCAGCAATTCTCCAGGATAGACCGATGGCCGCGTTGCCCACGGATGGTCGGGATAAACCGTCAGTACCAGCTCATCGGAAAATAATTCTTCACATTCCAGCCGCTGATCTTTCCACAGCGTACCAACCAACCCCAGTTCAAGACTCCCTTGGAGCACATCATCGACCACCTGAGAGGTTCCTGCGATCTTCAACATCAGTTCAACACTGACATGGGTCGCCTTGAATGACTCGATCTGTTGTGGCAGTAAATAGGCTCCGGGGATGGTACTGGCACCCACGGCCAATTTCCCAGCCAGATTACCCTGGAACTGCCTGATTGCCTGATCGGCCTCCTCTTTGAGCTGAATGATCCGCCGCGCATATTGATAGAGAATTTTGCCGGCATGAGTCGGCTGAGCACGGCGTCCAAGACGATCGATCAGCTTTTCATTGTAGTGCTCTTCCAGGCTACGAACATGCTCACTCACCGACGGTTGAGACAATAGTGCCGCCTCAGCAGCACGGGTAAAACTTCCAAGATCAACAACTTTGCAAAACACTTCGAGACGGCGAATATCCACGAAAAAACTCCTGAGATGGGAACTAACACATAACAAAAAACAGATCATAGCAGAACCGGCAAAGGATTAGCAATCATCCATACCTATTCCTGTTATCAGTGCCGCCGCTGTCAATGCTAACGCAAACCCAACCGCGCAAAGATTTCCCGTGTCGCCACAGCATTGTTCAAGGTATAAAAATGAATACCACGCACCTTGTTGGCAACCAGATCGCGGACCTGCTCGGTGGCCCAGTCAATACCAATCTGCTCCACCTCCTGCTCATCGGCAGCGCTATTCACCCGCCGCAACAATTCAGCCGGGAAACGGGCTCCGGCAGCCAGTTCGGCCATCCGCGTCATCCCCTGACGATTACGCAGTGGCATGATCCCGGCAACGATCGGCACGGTAATACCGGCCAACTCACAGCGTTGACAGAAGTCGTAAAAATCACGATTGTCGAAAAACAGCTGGGTGACAATATAGTCTGCTCCAGCATCAACCTTTTGTTTAAGGTAGTCAATCTCCAGCAGGCGATTAGGCATCTCAGGATGACCTTCAGGAAAACCGGCGACACCGATACTCATGGTGGGAAAGTGGTGGCGGATAAAACGGACCAGATCAATCGCATAATGAAAACCGTCGGCTGGTGGTGCCCAATTTTCAACATCCAGCGGACGGTCACCACGTAGAGCGAGAACATTTTTAATGCCACACTGCTGGTATTGACTGAGGATGGTTTTAACATCATCACGGCTGGCAGCCACACAGGTTTGGTGCGGAACGACGGTGATGCCGGTTTCGCGTTGAATGCGCATCACCAATTCGTGGGTCTGGCTACGAGTCGTCCCGCCGGCACCATAGGTAACACTCACCGATGACGGTTTGAGCGGAGCTAGTTCGGCGATGTTTTCAAACAACCGTTGCCAACCTCGATCGGTTTTAGGTGGAAAAAATTCGAAACTCAGCGAGGTACGATCCTGATTGAGGATCTCTTTCATCAACATGTATCTTACTCCCCTTTTGCCGCGCTCTTTGGGCGACGCCACTGGCAATGATAACCGGCCTGTTGCAACAGTTTGATCGCTTCATCAATCCCTATTCCCACAGAAGCCACGCCATGGGAATCATCGCCGGGAACAATATCGATCCCCAATTGCAGTGCACGCTGTAAAATAGGAGCGGACACGTAGGGCTCACTCGCTCCTTTCGCCAAAGCACGGACATTAAAATCGAGCATCAAGCCAAGCTGAGCGATCCGTTGCAGATTACGTTCGATCCGTGCAGCCACCGCAGGCTGCTGAAAACGCTCAGCATAGTCGGGATCATAGAGACGGATCAAATCAAAATGACCGACCACCGCCGGTTGCAGATGCTCAATCATCGCCAGCTGGGCATCAAAATAGGCACAGTAGAGGGCATCATGGTCGCCGAGCAGTTCGACGGCTGCTGCGTAATCAGCGGCACTGAAATCGAAGCAACGCTCATGGACATGATGCACGGAACCGACCAGATAGTCGAAATGATAGAGCTTATTCAGTTCATGAATCCACGGCACAGCACCGGCGTAGAACTCCGTCTCCATACCAACATAAATAGTCATCCGGCCGGCATAGTCCTGCTGTAATTGCCTAGCCGTCGCCACGTAACGGTCAAACTGGCGCTGGAGATCGACGGCGCTAAGTCCGGCTTGCTGTTCGTCAGGGTAGAGCCCGCCATCCGTCAGCGGTGGCATGTGCTCGGTGAGTCCAATCCAGTCAAACCCTTGAGCGGCATAGCCGGCAACAATCTGCGCCAATGAATCTTTGGCATGTAGACAAAATTCGCCGCTGTGACCACCATGACTGGAAACACGTAATGGCCGTTGCGCTGTATCATTCATGCTCTCTCCTTGTTGAACCAGCATAGATAACTCCTGTCCACTTTACATTCGCCATCAAGTCAGGTTATATCAAAGGGCAATTGCAAACGACAACCCCACAGGAGTTCCTATGAAAAAAGTGATCTCAACAACGTCGGCACCGCCAGCCATCGGCCCCTACTCTCAAGGCATTCAGGCCGGAGATTTTGTCTTCTTTTCCGGCCAGATCCCCCTTGATCCAAAAAACGGCGAACTGATCAGCGGCCCAATCGCAGCTCAAACAGAGCGCGTAATGGCCAATATAAAGGCCGCACTGGCCGCTGCGGATCTCAACTTTTCTCAGGTAGTAAAAACCACCATCTACCTCACCGACATGAACGACTTTGCCGAAGTCAACGAAATCTATGCTCGGTTTTTCCCACAACCAGCTCCAGCGCGTGCCTGTGTTCAGGTAGCAGGCCTACCGAAGGGATGCGATATCGAAATTGAGTGGATCGCTTACTGCGGCGAGTAAATTCATCTTTACTAACCCATTGATAGTTGGGTCATAACGCCAATTTCAAGGGTGTTTGTCGCCAGGGATGGCGACATCAAACCCCATGGATGGGTTCATGTGCCCCTTGATATGGGCGTTATGACCCCTACGCACTGAATAGCTACCTGACTATTTTTCTTTACGTATGTAATAATCCAATCCAGCCTGTTTAAGTTGCGCGCCGGCCTCCTCGGCTGCTTCGAACCGATCGAAGCGGCCGGCAATCACCTCATAGCGCTGATGCTCCTCATCGCCTCGCGGTTGCAGGTAACTTTTCATCCCCAGTTTTAACAACCGCGCCACCCGCTGGTCGGCGTAATCATGGTTGCGAAAAACGCCACTCAACAACAGATAACTTTTTTTAACCGCAACGGGTCGGACTGCATATTCAGCAGTTTTCTGCCGCCGCACGCTCTTTTCAGCACTAATCTTCTGCTGCCACAATTCAGGATCAAAAGGGGCGATGCGCTGAACAACGTGGTAGCTACCTCCGGATTCAAGCAGCAATGGCGGCGAAAAACTCTCCACCCCCGCCAGCTTTACAGCGAAAACAATCGGCATATTTGCCGTGGAAATTCCACCAACATAGCCCCCACTCTGCCCCTCAGGGCCAGTGGAAAATTGCCGGGCCAACTCTTCGAACAACTCACCATCGTCCAGTCGCTGCATCACTTCCTGTGCGGTAGAGCGTTCCTTGAGGGTAA
>JAGGYC010000116.1 GCA_021162745.1 Desulfuromonas sp.
AGCGGGCTTTCCTGATAGTAATGATGAGAAGGCAATAGGAAAGCCGGATGCGGGAAAACCGCATGTCCGGTTTGACGAGGGGGAGCAAGTCAGCACTGTGGCTGGTTTGCTCTCTACTCTACTGGCACTGTTATGCAGAACCCTGTTGGTGCGACACCATTGTTCGTCTGTTCAGCTAACTAATCATGATTCAGCAGCATCCACATATGCAATCCTGGATGAACCGCACGCTGTATTTACCTCAACAACCGTTACTCGTCATTAACCCGTAGTGGACGTTTTTCAATAAACGTCCGCACCCCCTCCTGCTGAATCTGCGCTGGTTCATATCCCTGACAATTTTCGTCAAATGGGTGGGTTCTCCGCGCTCAAATTCCAGAAAATAAGATCTCAAGCGGTTTGTTTGCCGCTACGGCTCGTCAAGTCCGACAGCCCGCTGGAACAGAGATGAATTATCGCTGCCAGTATACTGCCCAGATGGGCCAGGGCCATATCCTTCTGGGCATCCCACGGATCGCCCTGGGTGCCGAGAAATGCTGTTCCCAGTTCCGGGTGAGTGACTTCCGTTGCCAGCCATTCAAGGATTTCGTAGCTGCCGGAGCTGCTGAACAACAGCAGCAGGGTGATGATAATCCGTGTACCTCGGCGGTGAATGTGGGGCTGGAGCTGTTCGGTGAGGGGTAGAAATATCAGTAAACCATAGAGAAAATGGACTAGGCGATCAAAGTGATTTCGGCCGAGCCCGAATTGTTGGCTGAGCTGCGAGAACCATGGCATTTCGGCGTAGGTGTAGTGAGAACCGATGGCATGGAGAACGAAAAAAATCCACAGCAACAACGACGCACGGACAGAAAATGGCTGATGGTGATGGAGCCATAGAACCAGTGGTACGGCGACGACCACCAGAATGTTTTCCAGTAGCCAGTCATCGCGATAATTGGGGGCGATGGCCAGCAATGTCCAGATCAGCAGATAGAGGATCAGTAGCCAGAGTCGGATCATCTCAATACCTCATCGAAGGGGGCTTTTTCACAGCATAGCAGTCATCGCGTGACACTCAAGCTGGAACAGGATTCATATATTTGAATAATAAAGTGTTGACACAGGGAGTGTGGCTGCGTTAAAGATGTTGCTGCAACTGAGACTCGTTCTCAGTTGGACTGCAAAGAGCGATGGAGGATCTATGGAAGCGCAACAACAGTTTGAACAATTTCTCGATAGTCGTGGACTTAAGTTTACCCGCGAGCGGCAGGAGGTGTTCCGGGCCATGGTCTCGTTTGACAAACCGTTCGATGTGGATGGTCTGTTGTTTTATCTTAAACAGAAACAGCTGAAAACCTCCAAGGCGACCATTTATCGCGCCTTGCAATTACTGTTGGAGTCGGGGTTGCTGCGGACCATCAGCCTGTCGCCGACAGATACACGCAGTGCTTTGTACAGTCTCTGCGGAAAATTTCGGGCCTATGACCATCTGATCTGTACCGGCTGCGGAAAAGTGACCGATGTTGAAAAAAAGCAGATATGCCGGAGTTGTCGCAGTATTGCCGAGGAGCGCGGCTATCAGTTGGAATCACATAGTTTACGGATTTTTGCCCTGTGTCCGCAGTGCCAGGAGCAAGGGGTAACGAGCTGTTAGTGTTTTTTTGTGGTTATCTCCCACTATTTAAAATGAATTGCTAAGAGAGGAACGAAATGAAGACAACAGATGTTGCAATTATTGGTGGTTCAGCTGCGGGATTGGCCGCTGCAAGTACGATGATGCGCCGTCATCCGGAAAAAAAGGTGACGATGATCCGTAATGTCAGTCACACCGTCGTGCCGTGCGGTATCCCCTACGTTTATGGCACCCTGGGAGCGGTAAAGAAAAATATTATTCCCGATACGCAGTTTGAAGAAGCCGGTGTTGAGATTATTGCCAAGCATGTCGATCGCATTGACCGCCGGAACAAGCAGGTGGTGTTTGATGACGGTGATCTTTTGGCTTATGACAAGCTGATCCTCAGCACGGGTTCAAAGCCATTTCTTCCCCCTATCGCCGGCGTTGATCTTGACAATGTATTCTGTATTCAGAAAGACCCTGCGCACTTGCAGACGATCCTTGATGCCTTACGTCCGGCACGCAATGTGGTGGTGATCGGTGGTGGGTTTATCGGTGTTGAGATGGCCGAACAAATTGCTCTGATGGAGTCGTCGGCAGAACACATCCGCCTGGTTGAGATGTTGCCCCATTGTCTGATGACGGCCTGTGAAGAGGAGTTCTGCATTGTTGCAGAACGAGAACTGGAACGGTCGGGCGTTGAGGTAATGACCGGGTGTCAGGTAAAGGCTATTCATGGTGAGGGTGCGGTACAGTCTGTCGAGCTGGCCGATGGCCGACATCTGGATGCCGACGTGGTGGTGATCGGGATCGGTGCTTCACCAAACATTGATCTGGCGGTCGCATCCGATCTGGTGGCCGATCCACGTAATGGTGTTGCCGTGACAGCGGCGATGGAGACGGAAGATCCGGATATTTATTCTGCCGGCGATTGCGCGACTAAATTTTCATTTCTCAGTGGCGAACCCAGTGCCATCCGCCTGGCGTCCATTGCTGCATCGGAGGGGATGATTGCCGCTGGCAATCTGTACAGTGAAACAGCACGAGAAACATTGGGTACTCTCGGTGCCTTTGCCACCAAGGTGGGGGAGCGGAGTATTGCCGCTGCCGGATTGACCACCCAGGCCGCAGCTGAGCAGAAGCGTGATGTTGTTGTCGGTGAAGCGGTGGCATCCAATATGCACCCCGGTTCCCTGCCCCAGGCCATTGCCGATATGAAGGTGAAGCTGTTGTTCGATCGTAACGATGGTTGCCTGATCGGTGGCCATGTTTGCGGCGGTGACAGCTCGGCTGAACTGGCCAATGCCATCTCCGTGGCAGTCCAGGCACGATTGACGGCCCACGACCTGGCGGTGATGCAGTATGCCACCCATCCGTTGCTTACCGCTTCACCCGTGGCTTATCAGTTGATGGTTGCCGCAGAAAATGCCCTGATCCAACTCGGGGCGGAATAAACGGTCACTCCCTGCCCCGCCGTTGCTAACGACAACGGTGGGGTTTTTATTTTTGATGGTTGCGATCTTGTTTCAACATCCCCCCCTTCTTGATCCAATTCCATGTTAGCGTATCATCATGGCCTATCATGCTGAATACTTACGCTCCAATAAATGTGAAAATGTCGATAACCTTGGAAAAATGGGCGTAAATTGTTTATAATGCGATATTATTCCTTTCATGGGGGGAGGTTCTCGTGCAAACCAGACTAAGTAAATTGATGACCCTGTTTGGACTTGGTGCCATGGGGTTTTATGCTGTCATGCTTTCTTCGGGACAGTTTTCCATCGAAGTGATGCCGCAGTTCGCTCTGTCTGCCGTGTTTTTCCTCAGTTCGGGACGGATCATGAAAAAGGTGGCGCGGAAGATTCGTGCCGGTAATGCGGAGCAAGATGACGATGGCCCGAAACGCTTTGATTTTCAGCTGTTTAGTTGGGTGGTCGGCGTATCGGTGTTGATGCTGTTGTCTCTGCTATTACTGGTTCCATTTGGTACGACCCTGGAAAATACCTACCTTTTTAAGGTTGCCACGCAGCTTTTCGATAGCACGTTGATCCCCTGATCCCGACAGACTCCTTAATACGTCGCTTGTTTTCGCGAAAATGCAAAAAAGCCCTGTTTTGCCTGTCATAAGTGCAAAACAGGGTTTTATATTTTCAGCAAAAAAACTTTGAACACCGCACCCTGAGCCATTGTTGCGTATACGGTATCGTTGTTGCCGAATTGCATAATTGAGCACTGGCCAGCCCTTCTTTTTTCTTTTGTTTTGCAAAACTGCAAATGAATTTTTTGCTAAATCCCCCCAGAACATGAAGATCCAGTTACAGTAACCCATTGATATCATTGGTTGTTTTATTATTGTGTCGATTTATTCAGGCATTGGCACGCAGGTTGCTTTGTAGTCAAGTTGTCGTTCGTTATGCTGGTACTTATTAATTTTATGACGAGGTGGTTATGCACAACAAAGGGGTTTGCCCATATTTCCGCCGGGATGAGGATCAGTGTGATGTCGGCTGCGGCCATATCTCCACTCATGACGTCAAAATGATTATCGCCTATTGCGATGGACGCTATCAGGAGTGTGCAAAATATCAACAACTCACTACCCGCGATTCGCCAAATTGGCCACGAGAAGCAGTGGCAGTGAGATCAAAGGAACCAATTGCAGTAGGAGCGAGGTCACAACCGCTGATCGCTCCATTCAAAGTTAAGTGGCCAAGCGCTTACCAGCTTAAAGACATCATGGCCCGATATAATGGCAACTCAAATCATACACAGGAGAGAACAACCATGACAAATCAAATTAAGAACAAAGGCTTGAGCGTCGTCTTGGCCGCCACAGGGATCAACCTGGCCCTGGGCATCCTCTACACCTGGAGTATCTTCAAGGGCGCTATCGCCGATTCCATCGCTGCCGGTGGCCCCGGTGCTTTCACCTGGGACAAGGCCTCCATCAGCGATCCTTACGCTGTTGCCTGTCTGGCATTTGCCGTATCAATGATCATTGCCGGTAAAGTTCAGCAGAAATACGGTCCGAAAGTCACCTGTATTCTCGGTGGCTTGATGGTCGGTGCTGGTTTCATCTGGATTTCCCAAACCACCAACTACTGGGCCTGGATCGCCGGCTTCGGTATCATGGCGGGTATGGGGATCGGTTTCGGTTACTCCGCCACCACCCCTCCAGCACTTAAGTGGTTTTCTCCGGCCAAGACCGGTTTGATCGCCGGTATCGTCGTTTCCGGTTTCGGTCTGGCTTCAATTTATATTGCTCCATTGGCTAAGCACCTGCTGGCAACACAAGGTCTGCAACAGTCGATGTTTATCTTTGGCGTGGCATTTGCCATTGTCGTTAGCGTACTTGGCCTGTTTGTTCAAAATCCTCCCGAAGATTTCGTTCCGGCTGGTACTGAGGATGTTTCTACCGCTGTAGTAAGCAGCAGTGTTGACATGACCGCTGGTCAGATTCTGAAAACCAGTAAGTTTTACATCCTCTGGACCTGTTTCTTCATCGGTGCTGGTGCCGGTCTGATGGTTATCGGTAGTGCTAAGGGGTTGGCCAAAGCCAGCATGGGCGAAATGGCCTTTCTGGTTGTTGCTATCATGTCGGTTGGTAATGCAGGTGGTCGTCTGATCGCCGGTGTGGTATCGGACAAGATTGGTCGCGCAACAACATTGACCATTATGCTGACATTCCAAGCGGTACTGATGTTTGCAGCCATTCCGGTTCTCGGTGGTACTGACAGCAGCCCGGTACTGGTGGTATTGCTGGTTAGCTTCATGGTTTTCAACTACGGCACCAACCTGTCCCTGTTCCCTTCATTTGCCAAGGATTTGTGGGGTGCTAAGAACCTCGGCATGAACTACGGTATCCTGTTCAGTGCCTGGGGTGTTGGTGCTTTTGTTCTGGTCCGTATCTCCCAGATGCTGGTAACCCAGACTGGTAGCTTTAACATGTCATTCAAAGCTGCCGGTATCATGCTGCTGGTTGGTGCGGGTCTCTCACTGACCTTGCGTGCCAAGAAAGCTGTGGAAGCAACACAAACTCAGACCGCTCCGGTTCTTGATATCGAGGAGTACGAGGAAGAGGATCTGGTTATCGATTAACCCTGATCCGTTACAGCAACAATTGAAAAAGCCACTTCCGATTGGGGGTGGCTTTTTTGTCTTGTTGTCAGAGGTGACCGATCAACTTGAACTGGTTTGTCGCAATGTGTGGAGGGCGCAAGCGATGGCATTGGCAACGGCCTGCTCCTTGGCCTCAAGACAGATCTTTTCCGATTGTAGCCGTTCGGCCAGTACGGCGCAGATGGCCGCGGCGGCAAAGCCGTAGACGCTGCCCATTTTGAACAGGGTGGCGGCTTCCATCTCATAGTTGAGCAGATTGAGGTGGCGGTATTCCTCACTGCGACCACGCAGGTGGCGCAGCAGGTGAGGGTTGGCCGAATCACTGCGTTCCTGGCCTTCAAAAAAGGTGTCGGTGGATGCGGTGATGCCGAGATGGTGGCGATGTCCCAAACTGCGGGCGGCATCGACCAAAGCCAGACTGAGGTAGGGGGCGGCCACGGCCGGATAGTTGATCGGCGCGATGTCGTTGGCGGCCCCCTGATCGCACAGCGCGGCCTGGGAGATCACCAGATCACCGGCTTGGATATGGGGCTGAATGGCGCCGCAGGTGCCGATGCGGATGATGGTTTTGATCCCCAGTTGACACAGCTCGTTGACCACAATCGACAGGCTGGGAGCGCCCATCCCCGAGGTGCAGGACAAAAAGGTCGGGCCACCGTCGAGTTGGCACAGATAGCTGTTGAGACCGCGATTTTCCGACAGGGTGCTCAGACAGTTGACCCCGCTTGTTTCCATGGCAATCTGACGCGCCCGGTTCGGGTCGCCGCACAGCAGAGCCGTTGTCGGTGCTGGGTCGGGCAGTTGCTGTCGGCCGAAGCCGAGATGATAAAAGCGTTCCATGGCGCGATCCTTTGACGATGGGTAACTATTCGGCCCGATACGCTGGCAACGCCCATTCCAAGGGACGTGTCAAGCCCATCCATGGGTACTTAACTGCCGCCATCCGGGCGGCAGATACCCTTTCCATGGGCGTCGCCAGCGTATCTACAGTTATGTTGAATAGTTACGACGATGGTTTAAATGTGGCAGTGCACCGGCATCAGACCGGGGTGGTCGCCGGTGATACATTCGCCGCCGTTCTCAGTGACGATAAAGGTGTTCTCAATGCCGACCATTCCCACTTTGTCGATCCCCTTTTTCGGTTCGACAGCCAGCACCATTCCCTCTTCCAATGGCTCGTCAAAACCCTTGGCCAGCACCGGATATTCATCAATATGCAAGCCGATGCCGTGGCCGAGAAACCTGGCTTGACGCGCACCGAAACCCATAAAGTTGACCAGAAATTCCTCATCCAGTCCGGCCATAATATCGGCATAAATCTGTGACGGGATCGCACCGGGTTTCAACAGACTGGCGATCTCATTTTGAATGGCGACGCAGCGGCTGTGTTCCTCAACCATTTTGGCGCTGGGTTCAGCTCCGAACAGATAGGTCATGGTCTTGTCGGTGTGGTAGCCATCGACGCCGCAGCCGATATCGACAAACACCAGATCGCCACAGCGCAAGACGCGGTTGCGGCTACCGAGCAGCGGTACCGCCGGGTGCATGCCGTAGTTGCCGCCAGGGCCGTCGAAATAGGTGGGATAGATGGAGCTTTCACCAAAGCAGATATGACCGAGCAGTATTTCGGTTTCAAACATGTTGAAACGGGCAATGCCGTGGTGCCCTTCCTCGATCATCAGCGGATAGAGTTGGCTGGCGAACTCCGCTTCACTGATCCCCTGGCGCAGCAGTTCGGGTACCCGCTGTTCAAGGATGCGCTGATGGATTTGACCCGACTGGCGCATCAGATCGAGCTCAAAGTCGCTTTTGATGGCGCGGGTGCGGGCAATCTCGCCATCGACGCTGTGCACCTGATCAATGGGAAAGTGCTTGTGAAAGCGTTGCCAGGCCGCCAGCGGCAGCAGCTCGGTTTCCACATGGATCTGATCCGGTATGGTGTTAAAGGTGGCGGCGGCATCGCGGAAACTGCTCATGGGCCGGATGTCGGGGAAGAGCGACTCGTACGTGGCACGCTCGTAGCTGCGTCGCACCCAGTAGCTGGCTTCCTGTTCGCGTGGGATCAGCAGCACCCCGTCCTGCATGGTGCCGGTAAAGTAATAGTGGTTGATCTTGCCGAAGATCGCCACCAGTTGCCAGTCCGGCTGATTGTGATCCATCAGTCGGCGGAAACGTTCAAGGCGATGATTGAGTTCTGTAGCGGGAACGGGATCGTGCATGGGCAACTCCATGATCTAAAAGATGGGAAATTTTGGGTTGAGATGCGAGTATACCCCGCACACTGCTGCTCAGCAATGGCTGTCCTGATCTAAGACAGGCTTTTGGGGGCGGGCGATCAAGCCGAATTAAAGAAACGGTGATTGAGAACATCCCCTGATATGGTATTTTGCCCTTTAACTCTTCCCCCATCAAGCGGGGAAGGTTGGGATGGGGGTGTTCGCGAAGCGATTTTATCTATTTAAAGGTGAGTTATGAGTCAGAGTTTGGATCGATATTTGCGTCAGCGTCAGCTAGATGGACCTTGGCATATCGAGGGGGACTTGAAAGATGGTTGTCGCGGTGTTGTGATTATCCCTTCGCTGGGTGAAGGGGAACAGCTGTGGGCGACGTTGAATGGTCTGGCTGCTAACGCCTTGGAGCAGCTACGTTCGTTTCTGGTGGTCGTGATAATCAATGGTCGGCCTGATAGCAATGGCGAGCTGTTAAAGCAAAATGAACTCGATCTTGCCGAATTGCGCAGTGGTCGCTGTTTTGGCGCATTACAGATGGTGTGGATCGATGCCGGTACAGCACAGAAACAGCTGCCTGGCAAACGCGGCGGCGTCGGCATGGCACGCAAGATTGCCGGTGACCTGATTCTCCCCTATCTCCAGGATGATGGTTTGATGATCCATCTCGATGCCGATACCCTGGTGGATAAACATTATCTTCAGGCCATTACAAATTCATTCCTCAATGCGAAGCACGGTGCGGCGGTGATCCCTTACTGCCACCAGTCCGGTGCCGATGCCGGTCAATCCGCTGCCATGGTTCAGTATGAACTCTACCTGCGTAGTCATGTCCTGGGATTACAGTTGGCGGCATCCCCTTACGCCTATCATTGTATCGGTAGCACCATGGTCTGCACTCGCCAGGCGTATATTAAGGCCGGGGGGATGAACTGCCGTCTGGCCGGTGAGGATTTTTATTTTATGCAGCAGCTGACAAAAACCAGCGGTACCGGTTTTGTCACTGGAACGGTGGTGAGACCGGCGGCGCGTATCTCCGAGCGGACACCGTTTGGTACTGGACAGGTGGTGCGGGAACTCAGCGCCAACAGAAAAGCCAGTCAATTATTCTACGCACCACAGTGCTATGGGGTGTTGGAGGACTGGTTGACGTTGGTTCGTAATGGTCGGAAGCTCAGTGCTGATGAGCTGATAAGGCAGGCCGAACCGATCAGTCCGGCTCTGGTTGAGTTTCTCGATCAGGAACAGTTTCAGGTGATCTGGGAACGTTTGCGCAAAACACATCAGCAAGCAGCCCGGCGGCAGCGCGCCTTTGACGAATGGTTCGATGCTTTGAAGACCATGCGATGTATCCATTATCTCAGCGCTCACGCATATCCTATGGCCGGTGCGGAACAACATGTTCCCCCGCTGCTGCAGCAGATCAATGTTGACAGTGGTGATAGCCCGGAAGAATGGTTGGCGCTGCTGCGTCAGCGGGATAATTGTGTTGTGTAGTCCCTGGCCGTTTGGCGGAATTAAATCTGATCCAAAAGTAAAATCAACAATGGCATCAGCAGTGCCGTAATGATGCCGTTAAGGCCGATGGCCAGTCCGGCAATGGCACCGCCGAGGTGATCTATTTCCAGCATGCGACCAGTGCCGAGACCGTGGGCGGCGGTACCCATCGCCAGGCCCATGGAGGCCGGATGATTAATCCGCAGCAGGCGACAGAATGATGGTCCGATCATGGCACCAAGGCAGCCGGTGATGACGACACTGGCGGCGGTCAGCGGGGTGATGCCACCAATCTTGTCGGCGATGCCGATGGCAATGGGTGTGGTGACCGATTTTGGTGCCAGGGTCAATGCCAGTTGTTTGCTGCCGCCCAATAGCAGAATCAAGCCGCTGGAGGTGATAATAGAGGTGATGGCGCCCGCCGTTATGCCGGTGACAATCGGCACCAGACGCTGGATGATTTGATCCCGGCGTTGATAGAGGGGGACACCGAGGGCGACCACCGCCGGGCCGAGCAGAAACAGAATCAGGTCGCCGCCGTGGGCATAGTGCTGATATGGGATGTCACATTGGCGCAGCAGGGCGATGATGAACACGATGGCAATAATGACAGGATTCAATAAGGCATATTGGAATCGCCGATAGAGAATGGAGGCGAACAGATAGATCACCAGGGTCAGGGTGACCCCGAACAGCGGTGTTTCGATCAGGCTAGCGGCCATGGCGTTCTCCGCAATGACTCAACAAGCGATCCACCGTGCCGGTTACGGCTAATACGGCAAGAGTACTGATCACCAGAGCCAGGGTCAGGGGGAGCCAGTGGGCGGCAATCAGATCGAAGTACACCATCACGCCGACCCCTGCCGGAACGAATAGCAACGACAAATTGTCGAGCAGCAGTTGGGCTGCGTCACTTACCCACTCCAGTTGAATCCATTCCAGCCGTAATGCTGCCAGTAGCAACACCATGCCGATGACGCTGCCGGGCAGCGGCAGATCCAGCCCCTGAGAAATCAGCTCACCGATCCATTGTAAACCCAATAAAATTGCAAAACCTCGAACCATGATCTCTCCTGTCATCGTTGCCACGTCACGTCGCCGTTTATGGTGCCATAGCCGTAGCAAACGAACAACGCTTATGTTGTCCTGATTCATTGAGTATAAATCGTTGTTTCGTGCTATACTTAACAATTCGGGTCAGCTATTGTCGATTGACCAGAAAAAACTCGCTGGCGGTTGCGTCAGCCATCAAACCCTAACAACAGATGAGATTATGAATAGCTCTCTTATTATCACCATGGGTGATCCCGCCGGAATCGGACCGGAGATCCTTGTCAAGGCGGTTGTGAATGGTACGCTCGATGCCGTCGCTGAGCGATTGCTGGTTGCCGGCGATGTGGCTATTCTTCAGCGTGCTGCCGGCCTGTTTGGTCTGACGGCCACGGTTCAGTCGGGCCAAAACGGCGAACAGTTGCTGGCGCTGGGGGAACGCACGTTGCGTGTGCAGCCGCTGTCGCAACTGGATCCGCAGCAGGTGCCGTTTGGAAAAATTCAGGCGGCCTGTGGTCGGGTGATGCTCGATTATATCGAATGGGCCTGTGACCAATGTCGCAGTGGCCAGGCGGCGGCGATGATCACCGCGCCGATTCAGAAAGAGGCGATCCGCGCCGCCGGTTGCGAATTCCCCGGGCATACCGAATTGCTGGCCAAGCGCTGCGGTGTCGACAAGGTGGTGATGATGCTCGGTGGCGAGCGGCTCAAGGTGTGTCTGGTGACCACCCATCTGGCGCTACGCGATGTGCCGGATGCCGTAACCGGTGATGAGATTGACGCCACCCTGCGGGTGACCGATAGCGCCCTGCAGCGTTACTTTACCTCAGGTGCACCGCGCATCGCCGTATTAGCGTTGAATCCCCACGCCGGTGAGGGGGGGATGTTTGGCGATGAAGAACAGCGCGTTATCGCTCCGGCGATTAAACGTGCCAAGGCAGCGGGGATGGATGTCAGTGGTCCGCACAGTGCCGATACCCTGTTCCACTTTGCGGTGCAGGGGGATTATGACGCCGTGGTCTGCATGTACCATGACCAAGGCTTGATTCCCCTCAAGCTGCTCCATTTTGAGGATGGGGTGAATGTCACCCTCGGCTTGCCGATTATCCGTACCTCGGTGGATCACGGTACGGCTTATGATCTGGCCGGAAGCGGTGAAGCCAACCCGGCCAGCCTGGTGGCGGCAGTGGAGATGGCGGTGGCGATGAGTGAACAGGGATGTTCAACGGTTCAGGGTTGATCTGTTGAGAAATGGTACTTCCCCCTAAGAATCAAGACCGTGGGGTCTCGTCCCCACACGACGACGTACTTTTTTTGCAAAGCCCCAAAAAAAGTAAGCAAAAAAATGGCTTTGGAAACCAAGGTAACGTGCAGTGACGTATACGGCTTCAGTGTGCCGACTGCCACGTTGCCCGAGCTGCGAAGCGGGCCTGATCCCTTGCGGCCCGACTAAAGACAAGCAGTGTATTTTCATAGGGATGGGCGTGGAACCCATTGTTAAAAACGGTTGAGCCGAAAATACGATCGCATGAAAGTGAAAAACTATGATCGATAAAATTATCGTCAAAGGTGCTCGCGAGCACAATTTGAAAAATATCGATGTCGAAATCCCGCGCGATAAGCTGGTGGTGATCACCGGGGTGTCCGGTTCCGGTAAATCGACCCTGGCCTTTGATACCATCTACGCTGAGGGGCAACGGCGCTATGTCGAAAGCCTGTCGGCCTATGCCCGCCAGTTTCTGGAGCAGATGGAGAAGCCCGATATCGACAGTATTGACGGACTGTCACCGGCGATCTCTATCGAGCAGAAAACCACCTCGAAAAATCCCCGCTCCACCGTCGGTACGGTGACGGAGATCTATGATTATTTGCGCCTGTTGTTTGCGCGTATCGGCAAGGTCTATTGCCATCATTGCGGACGTGAGATCGCCGCTCAGACCGTGCAGCAGATCGTCGATCAGGTGATGAGTTACCCGGAGCGCACCAAGCTGCTGATTTTGGCGCCATTGGTCAAGGGGCGCAAGGGAGAGTATCGCAAAGAACTCCTTCAATTGCAGGCGGATGGCTATGTGCGGGTGCGGATTGACGGTGAACTGTTTGAGCTGGCTGAGACGCCCGAGCTGGATAAGAACAAGAAACACACCATCGAGGTGGTGGTGGATCGGCTGATTGTCAAAGAAGGGATAGAAAATCGTCTTGCCGATTCGCTGGAGATCGCCTTGCGCTTGGGGGATGGTCTGGTGTTGATACAGGACTTGGACGGTGAGAGCCAACAGTTTTCGGAAAAACATGCCTGTGCCGATTGCGGTATCTCCTATGCCGAGGTGGAACCGCGCATGTTTTCGTTTAACAATCCCCACGGTGCCTGTCCCGATTGTTCCGGCCTGGGAACGCGCAACTATTTTGACCCCGATCAGGTGGTTCCGCACCAAGATCTGACGTTGCGTGAGGGGGCGATTGCACCATGGGTAACGCGCAAGGGTTTTTACTATCAGCAGTTGCTGGAATCGCTGGCTGCTCATTACAAATTTGATGTCACGGTCTCCTATCGGCAGCTGTCGGAGCGGATTCGCAACATCCTGATGTACGGCTCCGGCGATGAAGAGGTGCGCTTTTACTACGATCAGGGGGAGCGCCGCCATTATTACCATAAGGTGTTCGAAGGGGTGATCCCCAATCTGCAGCGTCGCTACCGCGATAGCGACAGCGATGCCATGCGCGAAAAACTGGAACAGTTTATGGATATTATGCCCTGTCCCAGTTGCGATGGGGCACGCTTGCGCCCGGAAGCATTGCACGTCAAGATCGCCGATCACAGCATTTACCAGCTGTGCGAGCAGTCGATCGGGGAAGCGTTGGCCTTTTTTGAGCAGTTGCAGCTCAGTAGCAAGGATACTGAAATCGGCGAGCGCATTCTCAAGGAGGTTCGTGAACGTCTGGGTTTTCTCGCTCAGGTCGGTCTTGATTACCTGACCCTCAACCGCGCCGCAGGAACCCTGTCAGGGGGCGAAGGGCAGCGTATCCGTCTGGCAACCCAGATCGGCTCGTCGTTGATGGGGGTGCTGTATATCCTCGATGAGCCGTCCATCGGTTTGCATCAGCGCGATAACCGTCGCCTGCTCGATACCCTGGTCCGGCTGCGCGATCTGGGTAACACGGTGCTGGTGGTGGAACATGACGAAGAAACCATCATGGCGGCCGACTATGTCCTCGACATGGGACCGGCGGCGGGTGTTCATGGCGGCGAGGTGGTCGCTCAGGGCGCGCCGCAGGAAATTCTTGCCAATCCCGAGTCTCTCACCGGACGCTACATCAATGGCGAGTTGGAGGTTCCGGTTCCGTCACAGCGACGCACTGCCGAGCGCTGGTTGGAGGTTCACGGTGCCCAAGCCAACAACTTACAGCAGGTCGATGTCAAATTCCCCCTCGGGGTGATGACCTGTGTCACCGGGGTGTCCGGTTCCGGTAAATCGACGCTGGTGATCGACACCCTCTATCGCAGTCTGGCCCAGCATCTCAATCGCAGCCGTGAAAAATCCGGCAAGCTTAAAGGGATCAGCGGCATGGAGTATCTCGACAAAGTGGTGGATATTGATCAATCTCCCATCGGTCGTACGCCACGCTCCAATCCGGCCACCTACACCGGCGTGTTCAGCGATATCCGCGAGTTGTTTGCCCAGTTGCCGGAATCCAAGATTCGCGGCTATAAACCGGGGCGCTTCTCTTTTAACGTCAAAGGGGGCCGTTGCGAAGCCTGTAGCGGCGATGGCGTATTGAAAATCGAGATGCACTTCCTCCCCGATGTCTACGTTCAATGCGAGGTGTGTGGCGGTGCGCGCTATAATCGCGAGACGCTACAAGTGCATTATAAAGGGAAAAGCATTGCCGATGTGTTGAACATGACCGTCAATCAGGCGAGCAGATTTCTGGAAAATATTCCGCGTATTCATACCAAGCTACAGACCGTACGCGATGTTGGTCTCGGCTATATTAAACTGGGGCAGAGTGCGACCACCCTGTCGGGCGGCGAGGCGCAGCGGGTCAAACTGGCCAAAGAGCTGGGCAAGCGAGCCACGGGGCGGACCATCTATATTCTTGATGAGCCGACCACCGGACTGCACTTTGACGACGTGCGTAAGCTGATGGAGGTGTTGCACCGGTTGGTAGAGACGGGGAACAGTGTGATCATTATCGAGCATAATCTTGATGTGATCAAGACCGCCGACCATGTTATTGATCTCGGCCCGGAGGGGGGCAGTGGTGGCGGAACCATCGTTGCGGTCGGGACACCGGAGCAGGTGGCGCTGAACAGCCACTCCCATACCGGGCGTTATCTGCGTGCTTATCTGGAGCTATAATAAATTTCCCCCCCTCCCCCACACGACGGGGGGAGGGAACTTTAGCTCCTTCCCCGCTTGATAGGGGAAGGTTGGGATGGGGGTACTCGCGAAGCGATTTTCAATTCATCGTGGTTGAGTGAGACAAATAAAAAAGGCCGGAAAGCAAAACTGCTTTCCGGCCTTAATCCGTTTACAGATGTCGTTTTACCTTACTGTTCCAGCTCAAAAGGCCAGGCCAGAATGCCCCCTTCCATATAGCGAACATTGGTAAACCCGGCCTGTTGCAGGATGATCTGGGCTTCAAAGCCACGCAGACTGAGTTTGCAGAATGGAATGATCAGCTTGTCTTTCGGCAGTTGGTCCAGTTTGGTGCGCAATGCTCCCAGCGGGAGTAGCGTGGTGCCGGGTATGCGGATCTCGTCGTTTTCAGCAGGAGAGCGGACATCCAGCATCAGTACGTCTTCACCCTGTTGATGCAGCTGATAGGCTTCAGCGGGACTCATGCTGTCAGCCAATCCGTCCAGTTTGTTGCGCAGGGCATTGGCTGTTTGCAGCAGGGCATCCATGGCACCGGCAAACGGCGGCGCATAGCAGAGGTCAAACTGGGCCAACTGGTCAACGGTGGCACCGAGACTCAGGGCGGCGACGATAATGTCCAGTCGCTTGTCCACCACGCCGGGGCCGACAACCTGGGCTCCCAGCAGTTTGCGACTGGAGCGCTCGGCGATCAGTTTGATGATGATGGGTTTATTGCCCGGATAGAGGTGGGCAATGTCGGGCGATGACACTATCATACTGACGAAGTCGATGCCGAGGAGATTAGCATCTTCAACGCTGAGACCGGTGCGGGCAACGTTGAGGTCAAACACTTTGACCACCAGGCTGCCGAGAATACCGGGAAAGCGGTCGTTGTGGCCGCAGATGACGTTGGCTGCCACCCGCCCGTGCTTGTTGGCTGTGGAGCCGAGGGGGACATAGACCTTTTCCCCGCTGAGCAGATCGGTGGTTTCAGCACAGTCGCCAACGGCGAAGATGGCCGGATCGGAGGTCCGTAGCTGGTCATCAACAGCGATGGCACCGGTGGGACCAATCTCCAGTCCCGCCGCCTGGGCCAGTTCGGTTACCGGACGCACACCGATGGCCAGTAGCACCATGTCGGCCGGATAGCTGGCCTGCTCGGTGATGACCTGCTCTACCTTGCCGTTGCCCTCGATGCTTTGAAGGGCTTCACCCAGGCGCAGATTGACCCCGTTTTTCCGCAACTCCTGATGCACCTGAGCCACACAGTCAAAGTCCATGGCGCTGGCCAGCACCTCATCTTTCATCTCCAGCAGGGTAACATGGACGCCCCGTTTTACCAGTGCTTCAGCGACTTCAAGGCCGATCAGTCCCCCACCGACGATGACGGCATGGCGGGCCGTTTCAGCCAGTTGGTTGAGTTGCTCCGCCTGTTCCATGGTTTTGAGCGGCAATACCCCCGGCAGCTCAACCCCCGGCAATGGCGGGATAATCGGAGTGTTTCCGGTGGCCATCACCAGAGTGTCATAGTTGAGACATTGCTTTTCATTGCTGTCGAGATGACGCGTGGTCACCGTGCGTTGTTCGCGATCGATGGCGGTTGCGTCAACCCGTGTCAAGGTGTTAAAGCCTTTGACATTGCGAAAGAATGTTTCATCACGCAGTACCCCGACGGGGGTTTTTCGCACTTCATTCAAATCATCGTAAAGCCCTTCAATGTAATAGGGCAGCGGACAGGCTCCATAGGAAACATTTTTAGTACGATCAATGACTGTTATTTCAGCATTTGCATCAAGGCGGCGTAAGCGGCAGGCGGTTTTCATCCCGGCGGCGACACCCCCGATAATAACGATGTTGCGAGGTTGCATGGTTCTCACTCCTTATAAAAAAACATAATCATTAAGCATAATCCAACACGATATACTGAAAATTAATTATTTTCTACTGTCAAACGGTAGTAGATCAGCTTTTGTGGAACCTAATGCGAGAATGGGTATTCGTTTTCTTGGCTGAACAGGGTTGATGAAAAGGATAACTGGTTAAATGACTGTGATTTGATATACTTGAGCGTATTCTGATTTAAGTGATGTGCGTTGGTTCCTCACTGATTCAAGTTTGTAACTATTCAGCCCGATAGGCTGGCAACGCCCATTCCAAGGGACGTCAAGCCCATCCATGGGTACTTAACTGTCGCCATCCGGGCGACAGATACCCTTTCCATGGGCGTCGCCAACCTATCTATAGTTGTGCTGAATAGTTACTCAAGTTTATGCATTGATCCATATTTTTGTTAGTTGACGAGAATGGGGGAGATGATGGAAAAGTGCCCGGAGTGTAAGCAACCGCAAAAGGGAAAATACTGGTGTAAAAGCTGTAAACGTGTGTTTCGTTGTCCAAACCCTCAGTGTGGGGCGCCGGTGACCAAGGCTGGAGCTGAAATCTGTAGCCGTTGTGGATTGATATTTGAGGATTATATCGTTCGCCGTAAAATGTATCGGCGTTGCCCGAAATGTAAAAAGAAGCAGGGCTTGGCGGAATCACAATGTTGTTTCTGTAATTACTGGTTTATGTGCCCGACCTGTGGACATCGGGTGGTCTCAACCAGTATGCTCAGTTGTCCCCGTTGTGCGACCCGGTTACGTTGATGGTGTCACCTTCTTATTCGTTTTTGCGAGACCGTTATGGTTGAACTGATTTGGATCATTGTTATCTATGCGTTGTCGGTTGCGGCTGCGGTTCATGCCTTGCTTTACAAGCGTAATCCGCGGGCGGCACTGAGCTGGATTGTTGTCTGTCTCGGCCTGCCGGGAGTTGGTGCATTCTTTTACTGGTTGCTGGGGTTAAATCGCATTCGTAGCCGGGCCAGAGCCTGGCAATGTCATGGCGAAGGGATTTACCAGCAATATGTTGACGTGGAAGAGGAATCGTCCGCGCAATTATTCGCACCGTTTCAAACCCAAAACTATCAGCTATTGCGACATTTGTCCGATGTTGTGACACGTCGTCCGCTGGTGGCGGGGAATCGTATTGTTGCGTTGCACAATGGCGAGCAGGCCTATCCGGAGATGTTGTCGGCGATTGCTGTTGCCCGGCGCAGTATTGCCCTGTCGACGTATATTTTTGATACCAAGCATTGTGGCCGTCAGTTTGTTCAAGCATTGACCGAGGCTGCGGATCGTGGTGTCGAGGTGCGGGTTTTGGTCGATGGTTTGGGGGAACTTTACTCCTGGCCGCGGGTACGGCACCTGTTTAAAGGCAGTAGCGTCAAGCTGGCGCGTTTTCTCCCCTTCTCCCCGCTGCGTCGTGGTATGCACCTCAATCTGCGCAACCATCGCAAACTACTGGTGGTGGATGGTGTGATCGGTTTTACCGGTGGCATAAACATCAGTCAGCGCCATCTACTGCACGGGGCAAAGCCGGACGTCTGGCCACGTGAACGGGTGGTGGATCTCCACTTCAAGGTCGAGGGGCCGGTGGTCGGTCAGATGCAGGAGGCCTTTCGCGAGGACTGGCATTTTGTCACCGGCGAAACCTTCAGTGGTCGTAACTACCCGGCAGAAATTCCAGATAACAACTGCTTGAGCCGTGGCGTCAGCTCCGGTCCTAACGAGGAATACGAAAAGCTGGTGTGGATGGTGGTTGGGGTGCTCAATTGTGCGCGTAAACGTGTATCGATCATGACGCCGTATCTGATTCCTGATCGGGCGATGGTCACCGCCCTCAATGGTGCTGCACTGCGCGGTGTCAAGGTGGAGATTATTCTGCCGCAGAAGAATAATCTGCCCTATGTTCACTGGGCCAGTCGCGGCGCTTTCTGGGAATTGCTGGAGTATGGCGTTAACATCTACTATCAACCACCACCATTTGTTCACAGTAAATTGCTATTGATGGATGACTATTATGCCCAGATCGGGTCTGCCAATATGGATCCGCGCAGCCAGCGCTTGAATTTTGAATTCAACCTTGAGGTGTACGACAAAGCGCTCAACGCAACTTTGCGTCGTCATTTTGACGACATTGTTCAGACCGCTCGTCCCATCAGTCTTGAGGAGATGGATAGACGCAATTTGTTTGTGAAGTTGCGCGATAATTTTTTCCGCTTGTTTACCCCATTTTTGTAGGGTTATGACCGACCTGTTTTTCCGCTCATGATGAAATATTATCAATCAAGTTATGCGGGCCGCAAAGGATCAGGCTCGCCATTCGTAGTTCGGGCAGGTACTTAGTTCGCACACTGAAACCGTTGCATGCCACAGGTTGTTACTTATGGTGTTCAAAGCCATTTTTTTGCATCCTTTATTTGGGGCTTTGCAAAAAAAGGATGTCGCCAGCGGGGCGAGTCCCGTAACCTTGATCTTCAGAGGAGTTAATCAGTCTGTGGAACCAGATCAACTTTGATTCGTCATCAAGCGCAATCATTGGCTGAAGTAATCCGGGGTGCGCGGCCCCGGTCGCCGCCTTACTTTTAGAATCAGCCAAAAGTAAGCAAAAACTGACCCCAGATCTCTTGCCCTGCGGGTTCCCTCCCTCCAATCGCTATCATCAGGACGTCCCAAAAAACTCGCTGCGCTCAAACATTTTGGAACAACCGGCCCTGCTGACGCTCATTGCGTTCGGCGGCGACAAACGGGGAACCTTGGTGCCAACTGTCGGGTTACGCTCCGCTAACTCGACCTACCCGCCCGGCGTCAGTTGCTCTTCATCGTTGTGCAGAAATTTTTCGCCCAGCGGTGATTCCACCACCTCACGCAATGAGGCCACTACCTGTAAATCGTAACGATCTCCCATCTCTTCGAGTTCTGCCAGCGCCGATTCCACCTTTTTCCCTGTACGATAGGAGCGAGGTTCAACCATGGCGCAGAAGCTGTTCACCACCGATAATACGCGGGCGGGGAAAATAATAGCGTCGCCGCGCAGTCCTTGAGGGTAACCGCTGCCATCAAGATGTTCGTGCATCTGATAGACGGTGTCGGGGATCGGCAGCTCAAAGGGGATGGGACGCAGAATGCGCGCGGCGTGTTCGACATGCTGTTCAACCTGATCCCTTTCATCGTCGGTCAGAGGGCGTTGGGCGGCAAGCAGCTCTTTGTCGACAAACATTTTGCCGATCTGGGACAGGTTGGCGGCGACTTCGACGGTGGCCAGCTGCCGCTCGTTACCTCCGAGGCGCTTAACGATTTCATGACTGAACAGGCGCAGTCGCTGACTGTGCCCGGCCAGGTAGTCATCGTTGAGCTCAATGGCACTGGCCAGTGCCGTCATGGTGCGGCGGATCGCTTTTTCGTGACGCTTTTGTCCTTCGACCAGTTCCGTGATATCACTCATCACCGAAATGACGCCGGTCAATGGACCCTCACTTTCCTTGAGGGGGATCTTGGAGATTAGCAGGTGAACCGGATGCGACTGGATGTACAGGGTCTCCTGAACATTCACCGGCTCTCCACTGGCGATCACCTGTTGATCCCAATGTTCCAGCCGTTTTGCCGTATCAAAGCCGAATACTGCGCAATCGTCACTATCAAGGATCTCTTCGTTGCTGCGTCCCAGCGCCCGGGCCATCGCTGGATTAACGTACTGATAGATACCGCGTAAATCTTTGAGGCTGATAAAATCGTTAATGTTATCGTTGATGCTATTGAGCAGTTGCCGCTGGCTGTCAATTTGTTCGGCCAGTGTTTTAAAGTGGCCGGCAATCTGGCGATTTTTCAAGCCGATCTGTTGGAACCAGATGGCACCAAAAGCGACGGCGAAGACGGCGATCAGCAGCAGTGAAATGCTCCACGCCGTGCGCATATAATGATTGAGGGATTGTCGTGCGCTGTCGTAATCGACCTCTTCAACAATCCACCACGGCACCCTGTCCAGTGGTGCGGCGACAGAATAAACATGTTGAGAAGTGCGTAGTGCCTGACGTTCGTCAAAGGGGAGCTCTCTGTTGTCATCAAGGGGCGTTTTTTGTTCGATGGGTTCAATTTGTCCGGGGCGCCATGGCGCGATCTCGGCATAGCCGACGCTGGTTTTCTGGATCAAATGAATCCGTTCCCCTGTCTCAATCAATGGAGATGCCGAGAGCAACTGATTGACCTTGTCGGTGACCACCTTACTTAAAATCAACACGGCGACAACGTCGGATTGCTGGTCGCCGACGTCGAGGGCGATCAGCGGCAGAGCCATGTCGAGAACCAGTCCGGCGGGTGTGGACTGTAATGGCGAAAACTGGGGGCTGGCCGAGTTGAGGACCTGACTGGTCAGCTGTTGCTGTTGCTCTGTGATATAGCTGCTGCTGCCGTCGGTGGTGATATAGGCCTGGCCGTTACGATGAACCAGCCGCCCGGAGAGAAAACCGGCATAGCGACTGAATTCAACGAAGATATTTTGTAGTTCCGGCAACTGTGCCGCCAGTTGAGCCTGTTCACTATCGACCTCTTCCGGTGGTGAGCTGATCAGGTAAGAGATATCCTCTTCAATGAGATCGACTTCGGTGGCGTAGAGGCGAAACAGATCCGAATTGACAATGCGGTCGCCTTGGCGTATCAGCCCGTCCAGCCAAGTATCGATCACCTCGGTATGACTGGTCGCCAGCAAGGACAGCCGTTTGTCCAACGAGATCTCCAGTTCACGCTCTTTTTCGTGGGTGCTCCACAATGGTCCGATGACGGCGGCAATGGTGATAAAGGCGATGACCGTTAACGCCAGCCACAGGGTGCGGCGCCGGGTCATCCATAGCTCAGATGACGCTTGTGTGTCGAAAAATGGAGTAACAGTCATGGTCAATCTCCTGTTGAGGTCTCTTGGTAAGCACGCCGTCGGCATGGTTTAATATGCATCCAGCGGTGTTGTTCGTTGACCGAGTACTGAGGCAGATAGTGTTGATAGCGCCGGTGAGAAAATACCGGGTTGGACAGGTTGTCCAAAATAAGAATATCATCATCTACATAAACGGCCAGTACCGCGTGGGTAATGGAGCGAATGGTGTCGCGTAAAATGACAATGCGTAATTGGTCGGCACTCAGGCCCAGATAGCGCAGGGCAAAATACTTGCTGATGGCGTAATCTTCGCAGTCGCCGGAGCGACGCATAAACTCCATGGGCGTTGCCCAGTAATCTTTGCGTTGCCAGACTTCCTGATCAAGACGATAAGGCCAGCGATTAAAGAAGCTGTTGACTCCTATAAGTTGCTGCTTTACCGGTGTATTGATCAATGTTATGGCCAGCCGCTGCCAGTCTTTAGCCGCTTTGATCTGTTGATCGTCACCAGAAGTGCTGAATTGGATAAATTGCTCCGGTGCAACGGCGACAATCTGTTGCCAGTTGGGCAAGGCCTTGAGGCTGCCACGGAATTCAACCGTGCCAAAGACCCCTGAAGGTGGTTCATCACTGCATTGATCGACGGCCGAAGCCTGAACCGACGAGCAGCCCAGTGTGGTAGCCAGCAGTAACCACAGACCCAGATGACGTATATATAAGATCGCCTCAGCCAATCGTTACCTCTCTCTCAATGCCGTTTGCTTGGCTTTGAGGATCGGTTTGAGCAGGTAGCTTAGAACCGACTTCTTTCCCGTCAGGATATCGACACTGGCGGTCATTCCAGGAATGATCGGTAGTGGCGTCCCTTTGTAGGTCAGGGCCTTCTCCTTGGTCCGTAGTTTGACCATGTAGAAGCTTTCCTTGCGTTCGTTGACAATGGTGTCAGCGCTGATCTGCTCGACATAGCCGTCCAATCCGCCATAAATGGAAAAATCATAAGCGGTGAGTTTGATTTTGGCCGGTTGCCCCGGATAGAGGAAGGCGATATCCGCCGGGCGGATCTGGACTTCAATCAGCAGAGCATTATCAAGGGGAACCACTTCAAGGATCGGTTCACCGGGGCGGATAACACCGCCGATGGTGTTAAAGATCAATTGTTTAACCGTGCCATGTACCGGAGAACGAACATCGGTACGTACCACCCGGTCTTCGCCTGTGGCCATGGCTTCGGTCAGAGAGATCAGTTCCAGCCGTCGTTTATTGATCTCGTTAAGTACGCTGGTGCGGAATTCGGCTTTACGCTGGGCAACGCGGCGTTGCGCTTCGCGGGCCGTTTCCCGGACACGGGAGATGGAAAATTTCACCGTTTCGAGATCTCCGCTCATGGCGGCAACATCACGTTGCAGCGATAAAAAATCAACCCGGGGGTAGAGTTCTTGTTCTACCAGTGGTATGGCAAGATCCCGCTGCTCACGGGCCAGAGCCAGGCCCTCTTCCAGTTGATGCTGGCGACTGAGTAATTCTTTAATTTCATGTTTTTTTTGTTGATGTTGCGATTGCAGTACTTTGATTTCAAGGCCGAGTTGTTCCTTGCGTGCGTTGTAGATGCCGAGTTGATCGCTGACAAGGTCAGGGTGTTGCTGCTGCAGTTTTTCCGAAAATTGCGGCAGGTGATTTTCAGCTTCGCCGCTCAGTCTGGCAATGGCTGCTTCATGTTCCAGAGCGGTATTGACGGCATCGCGATATTGACTGGCGGCAAGGGTGTTGCGAATGCGAACGAGGACGGTTCCATCATCGACAATCTGGTTTTCCGTCACCAGAATCTCTTCGAGAATGCCCCCTTCAAGATGCTGAATGACTTGAACCCGCTGCGATGGAATCACCTGCCCCTGCCCCCGCGTCACCTCATCGAGAACTGTAAAGTGGGTCCAGGCGACAAACACCACCAGCAACAGGAAGATCATGAACGACAACAGGTAGGCAAAGCGATGACCGGTACGATAGATAGCCGCATCCACTTCGCCGACATAGTCTAAAGTCGTGCGCAGCTGTTTGCGTTGTTCGCGCGTGAGTTTTTTGTTGTCGTTGGATTGACTCATCACGTTCCCTTCGGGAAATTTAAATTACTTTACAGTTCAAGGCGTTGACGTACGAATCTGCTGCTTCTTCAGCGCTTCGAGAACCTGCCGTTTCGGACCGTCGGCAACAATTCGTCCACCGTCCATCACTACCAGGCGATCAACCATGGTCAGCAGCCCGAAGCGGTGGGTGAACAGCAACAAGGTTTTGCCTTCAAGCTCAGGTTGCAGGCGGCGGCACAGCAGCTGTTCCGAGCCGTTATCCATCGCACTGGTCGGTTCATCAAAAATGAGAATCTGCGGATCCGTCAACAGGGCGCGGGCAATGGTGATCGCCTGCCGCTGGCCGCCGGAAAGGGCCTGTCCCCGTTCGCCGACCGGACAGTCAAATCCTGCCGGGTGTTGATGGACGAAGTCCGTAACACCAGCGATTTGGGCGGCATGCAAGATTGCCTGCTCATCGGCCTGGGGAGCCCCGAAGGTGATGTTGTCGCGGATGCTGCCGTAAAACAGATAATTATCCTGAGCCACATAGCCGATGCGACTGCGCAGGTCGGCAACATGCAATTGGCGGATGTCGATGTTGCCAACACTGACCTGGCCCTGTTCCGGATGATACAGGCCGAGAGCCAGCCGCCCCAAGGTGCTTTTGCCGCAGCCGGTTCGACCAATGATGCCGATCCGCTCTCCAGCCTTGATCGACAGGTTCAAGTCACGTATCGCCAGTGTTTGAGCCTGTGGGTAAGCAAAGCGCACATCTTTGAATTCCAGGGAGTTACTGAGCTGGGGCTGACGCATATAATGCTGATCCGTCGGCGTTTCGTTGGGAATCTTCATCAACAGATCAAGGGCACGCAGTGCGGTGCGGGCCTGTTGCAGACGCGTTAACATGGCGGCAACGGTAGCCAGTGGTGACAGCGCTCGACCAACCAGGATATTACAGGCGATCAGGCCACCGAGGGTCATCTCCCCTTTAGAGATCAGATAGACACCGCCGATAATGATCGCGACACTGACCAATTGATTGGCCAGCATGGAAAAAGTGAGAGAAAAATTCGCCAGCCCCTTGATGCGACTACTGGTGCGGGCATTGGCTCCGACCATTTTTTCCCAGCGTTTTTGAATCTGGCCGCCGGCCAGAGAGGTTTTAATCGTTTCCAGACCGAAAATGGTTTCGACCAGTAGAGCGCTTTTTTGTGACGATTCACGATAGCCTTGTTCGATCACCTGTCGAAACGGTACCTGAATCGACACTCCAACAAATATGACAATCGGCACGGCAACCATTGGAGCCCAGGCCAGGGGGCCGCCGATATAGGCAATCAGGGCGATGAAGATACCGATAAAGGGGATATCCACCAGCGCCAGCAGGGTGGTTGAACTGAAGAACTCACGTAACGATTCAAACTCGCGCAGGTTGTTGGCCAGGGTGCCCGTTGAATCGGGTTTGTGATCGAGGCGGATCGACGTCAGCTGTTGCATCAGGCGGCTGGCGATAATGATGTCGGCATTCTTGCCGGCAATATCGACAAAATAGCCGCGCAGATTACGCAGGATAAAGTCGAAAGCATAGGCGATCGCCACCCCTAACGCCAGAACCCACAGGGTTTCGATGGCGTTGTTGGGTACGACACGGTCGTAGACATTCATCACAAACAGTGGGCCGGCAATGCCGAGAATATGGATCACCGCCGTGGCCAGCAACACATGTTTGTAGATCGGCCAGAAGCGCAGAATCGTCCCCCAGAACCAGCGTCGGGTCGATACCGGATCGCCATTACCGACCCGTTGATCAAAATGGTTAGCCACATGAGCGAAGATACAATAGCCGGTGTAGTTTTCCAGCAATTGATCGATGCCAACGGTTTGGCGATCTGATCCAGATTCAGCCGGGATGATGACCGCTTCGTCGTCGTTATAGTCAAGCAGGATGCAGCTGTTCTGTTCATTGAGCAGCAATAGACAGGGCAGTGACAGTTTGGGCAATTGTTGGAGATGGCGACGGCGGAAGCTGCGGGCGATCAAGCCATGGGGCTCCGCTGCTCGCAGGCAGGCGGCGATGGTTGGCGGTTCCTTGTCCATCGGCAGACCCGACTTGAGAACATCGAGGGTGATCGGCTGTCCCAGTAAACTCGATAAGGTACATAGGCTGAGTAAAATGGGCGCAGTGGTTTCGACATCGGCCGCTTTGAAAAAGGGTGGTGGCTGATGGGGTGAAGCGGCAGATGTCTTATGAGGCGCAGCCGTTATTTTTTCCATTCGTTACCCACTGATAGCAAATAATTCATAAAGATTTATTTAAAAATAGTATTAACACGACTTGGCATAGGAGAGAAACCTGCTAACTTAAATTGTAGGAGATCATGAGAGAAATACAAATACTCTTTTTGTTTTTTCATCATTTCAAGGAGGTTGAGATGTTATCTGTCTATCGAATCGGCTCGTGGAGCTTTGCTCTGGTTCTATCTGTCTGTCTGCTGGTGTCGCCGGTTGTTGCCCAACAAACAACGCTACAGGAAAGTGTCAGCGGTGCGTTACAGACAAATCCCCAATTGAGTATCTTGCAGCATAATCAGCGTGCCATTACGTACGAGGTGGATCAAGTACGTTCCGGTTATTATCCCCACCTCGACCTGACTCTCGGTTATGGCTATGAAGCACACGATGATACCATCACTCGTGGACGTGGTACAGGTAACACCAGAAGCGATAATGACACCTTCCAGCAACGTAGCGAAGCCGCACTGATTCTATCGCAGCTGCTCTATGATGGCAGTGAAACCGCCCGACGTGTTTCCGCAGAAGAGAAGAAGTTGGCCTCGGCAGAAAAGCGGGTACTCGATAATGCCGAAGCGATTGCTCTTGATGCGATTATTGCCCACATGCAGGTCTACCGGCAGCAGGAACTGGTGATGTTGGCTGAAAAGAATGTTGGTGATCACCAGGATATTATCGGTATGCTCGAAGAGCTGCAGGAGGGTGGTGCCGGAAGCATTGCTGATGTTGTTCAGGCTCAGGGGCGTCTGGCCCGCTCTCGGGCGTCGGTGGCCAATGCCAAGAGTAATTTGCGTCAAGCCGAAGCAAATTATCTGCGTGTCGTTGGGCAACCTATGGATAGCGCCGCGTTCACCGAGCTGGCGAGTATGGTTGCACCCGCGACACTGGAAGATGCTCTATATCTGACCGAATGCGGAAATCCGAAAGTGTTGGCACTCAAGGCGAATATGTTTGAGGCCAGTGAGCGGGTTGGTATTACCCGTTCTGCATTTTATCCGAAAACATTTTTAGAGCTCAGAACCAGCTACGAAGATGAAGTGGAAAGCTCGCAAACCTATGAGATGAACCATCAGGCCATGGTGAGAATGCGCTGGAATCTGCTCAATGGTGGTGCCGACTACTATGGGAAAAAAGCTGCGCTATCCCGTCATGATCAGGCCTCATCTGCGCACAAAAACCAGCTGGTTGATGTGTTAGAGGAAACCCGTAATACTTGGGCCCAGTATATTGCTGCGCAAGAAAGCAAAGACGCCTATACAGATGCCGTCAACTACAACCAGAAGACCCTGGATAGTTATCTGAAGCAGTTTAAAGTGGCTCAACGTACGTTGCTTGATGTCCTTGATGCACGAAACGAATTATTCCAGTCTTCGGGGCAGCTGGTGACGACAAAAGTTAACGAAGTGATCGCAGCATATCGACTCAGAGCTCTTGGTGGACAACTAAACGAAACGTTGGAGGTTGATCCGGTACTGTACGAAGTTGCAATGACAGAATAAAACCAACCTGTTACGGCCCCGGTTTTTCTTAATGAAATTCCGGGGCTATTTTTTTGTCAAAAAAATTCCATAACTCCTTGCCTGGTGGTGCTTTTTGAGAAATGCGCTATACTTAAAGACACCAATAGTATCTTCACTGATTTGGCGTTTAAAACGATAAAAAAACAGTTCAGGAGGATGTCATGGCAGACGCGAAAACACCTACCGGTCCAATCGAAGAGAGTATTCAACAAGCTGGCGCAGAAAATCAATCTGCACAAGAAAACACCGTACGTGGTGAAACCATGGCTGCCGGCATGACTATCCCCGCCGCAAATGCCGTAGAAGTGGTTGCTGTTCAGGCAGGAGCTGAAGTGCCTATCGCTTTCAGCCTGGATGATGTCGAGATGACGGTGACAGGCGGCGACCTGCAACTGGATTTTGAAAATGGTTCAACCTTGCTGTTGCAGGATTTTGCAACACTGGCCGCAGCAGACAATCCACCAACGCTGGTTATGGCTGATGGCACCATGTTGCCGGGCGATGCGGTGATCTTTTCTTATGCGGGGGCCGAATTGGCTCCGGCCGCAGGCCCTGCTCTGGGCAGCGGCGGTGTCGGAACCTATCGCAGTGATATGGGTGACACCATTGATGGGGTGGATCGACTCGGTGTCCAAGATCCTGCAACGCTGGCTACAGGTGAGGGAGGGGTGCTGGAAGATGATTCGGCGGTTTTAGATGAGATCCCCCCTCCTGTCGCAACTGATGATGATAGCGTTTTGGTGAATGAGGCAGCTCTTGATGAAATTCAGGACGGTTATGATCTTGCGCCCGGCACCGTAACGGGTAGTCTGCCCGGCAGCACGGCTGAAACCGATGCTACACAAACTCTCGCCGACAATGTGACTGACGGGGCTTCCCCGTTGACCTATTCCTTGGTTGGTAGCCCGACAGGGACCTATGGCACGATTCAGATCAATATGGATGGGAGCTACACTTATACTCTGACCTCTCCGGTTGATGGTCCCACGGCTGACGATGGAGCTAATACCATCGACAATGCCGAAGCCTTCACCTATCAGGTGACCGATGCCGCCGGGCAGAGCACGACGGCAACGATTTATATTGATATTGTTGATGATGTACCGACAGCCGTTATAGACGGCCCTGCAACACCAGCCGAAGACACTCCCGTAACGATCTTTGTCGATGGCAACGATGTCGAAGGAGCCGACGGCGTTGACTGGACTGACAGCGCTTCCGTTTACGTATCCAGCGCTGCGGCCAAAGGAACGGTGGATTACAACAACGACGGCTCGTTCACGTACACCCCGAATGCCGGAGCCGAAGGGACAGACAGCTTCAGTTACACCATCGTCGATGAAGACGGAGACAGCTCCGAAGCGGTCGTCAACATCAATCTGGCTGAAGACTCCACCCCGACCGTCAGTGTCACCGACGGCGTGGTAGACGAAGCTGCATTGAGCGACGGCAGTGATTCCATCAGCCCGAACGAGACCACAACCGGTACGTTCACCATCACCACCGGCAACGACAGCGGTACACTATCCGTAGAAAA
>JAGGYC010000152.1 GCA_021162745.1 Desulfuromonas sp.
GATTGCTATGATGGCGCCATGACTAGCACACAAAAAACTATTGTCGAAATTTTCAGTGATGGCGCCTGCAGCGGCAACCCCGGCCCAGGGGGCTATGGCACCATTTTACGTTTCGGCCCACACACTAAAGAGCTCAGCGGCTACGATCCAGACACCACAAACAACCGCATGGAGATGATGGGGGCAATTATCGGCCTTGAGGCCCTGAAACAGCCCTGTACCGTCATTATGACCACCGATTCACAATACGTCTGCAAGGGGATGACGGAGTGGCTTGAAGGATGGAAAAAAAGGGGTTGGAAAAACTCGCAGAAGAAAGCCGTACTCAACCGCGACCTGTGGGAACGACTGGATCAGGCTGTTAACGGTCACAAGGTGCGCTGGAAATGGGTCAAGGGGCATGCCGGACACGAAGAGAATGAACGTTGTGATGAATTGGCCCGTCAGGCCATTATCAATCGCTGATCACATGATGCAACAGACTTAAAACTAACTGTTTGAAACTACATTCAACCGTCAAAGTCAAGTTCGCGGGTTTCGTTCCGCAGCCGACACCATTTCTTTGCAAAGCCCCAAAGAAAGGGTGCAAAGAAATGGCTTTAAAACCTTGCCCTCCGGGGGTCGCAAATCCACCTACAATGAGTCGCTTTCCGTCATGCTTCACCTTGGCGGCAAGTCGGACCTTGAGGCCGACTGATTTGATTCTTTTACATGGCTGAGGCGTTGAGTAATTTGGTTGCTTGGTCAGAATCTGCTTTTTTCGTGGCATTGCCCCGCAACACCTTGTCGGTAGTTCTTTTTGCCCCTCTACTCTTCATAGAGAGCTGTCGGGTTAACAGAGCAGAGCAGAGCAGAGCAGAGCAGAGCAGAGCATAACCCGACCGCGATTCTTACGACAATCGGAAGTTACTCTGTGAAAATTCGCCCAATGGGCGTGCATCGCTATTCAAACTAAAAGGAAAAACCATGGACATTCAAGCCAAAATTGATCAGTTTCTTACCGCAAAAACTTTTGCCGTTGCCGGAGCCTCAACCAATCGGGCCAAATATGGCAACAAATGCCTGCGCTGCTTTCAGCAGAACGATCTCAAGGTTATTCCTATTAATCCACGGGCAAAAGAGATTGAAGGACTGACCTGTGTCAACAGCGTTTCCGAACTTCCGGCTGAAGCAACCAGCTTGTCCGTGATCACTCCACCTAAGATCACCGAGCAGATTGTCCAGGACGCCCTCAAGGCCGGCATCACGGATATCTGGATGCAACCGGGAGCAGAAAGCCCCGCAGCCGTCTCATTTTGTGAAAACAACGGCATCAACGTCATCGCCGACGGCAGTTGCCTGCTGGTAGTAATCCACTATCACGAACACTGATTATACCTATCCGGATTTCCCACAAATATACGACGTAAAAAAGCCCCGGCTGCTAACAGCCGGGGCTTTTTTATTCAGCTATGTCAGCTCAGGTTATCCCTTGCTGATTTCAACAGCGACGGTGTTCTGTCCCGTCGGAACAACCTGTTGAATATTCAAGCCGGCAAAGTGGTAAGGGGCAAACAGAATCCCCTGTGGGACATACCCACTGATACGGGCAACCCCGGAAGCGCTACCAACAGCACTCTTAACCGAAACCTGAGCGCCATCAGCGATACCTGCCTTGTCAGCATCAGCAACACTGATCTCAATATAACCTTCAGGAGCAATCTCCAGTGCACCGGCAGCATAAGTGGACGTCACACCGGTGTGAGCATGCATCTTGCCGCTGATCAACTGTAGGCCCTTAGTCGGCGTTGCCGCAGCACACGCAGAGAAGGTCAAGGCCGCGGCAGCTGGAGCATAGCCCTGCTTCACACAGGAACTCAGGTAGGTTTCACCGCTGACGCCAACCTCAGTGAACAGGTCGGTCAGTCCGGCCAACTCTTCGAGAATGGTCTGGTTGCATAGCGACTGAGACTTACCCAACATGCCCTCAAGCAGCTGAGCAAAAATCTGCTTATCGCTCTGGGCTTCACCCGCCGGGCAAATGGCCTTTTGCAACAGTCCCGAACGGTTATCACAGGAGATATAGGTTCCGGATTTCTCAGAATAAGCCGCTGCCGGTAATACAACATCAGCCAGTTCCGTTAATTCAGAACTGAGGATATCTTGAACAACCAGGAACTCCACCTTTTTCAGAGCAGCCTTCCAGCGTCCGCTCTCAGGGAAGGTGACCAATGGATTGGTTCCAGCAAGATAGAGGAACTTAATGGTACCCGCTTCGATAGCCGCCAGAACCTGTTCGGCATTCATACCACCTTCGGGCAGTGCAGCGACACCCCATGCCTGAGCAAACTTGGCTGAGCCTTTCGCATAATCCTGATAGCCCGGCAGGCTCTCAGGACAGACACCGACATCGAGCAAGCCCTGCATGTTCGGCTTTTCATCAGCCGGGAACAAGCCTCCTGCATCACCGCCAAGAGCACCACTGACCATCGCCAGGTTGGCAAGGGCCTGAGTGGTCTCTACACACTGAGCCGATTTGGTAACATCGCCACCGAAGACCAGCGCAACAGAAGATGCTTCACCGAGGGCAACAGCGACTTCCTTGAGTAGCTCAACGCTAACACCGGCAGCCTTAGCAACCTTTTCAACGTTAACCTTGGCCAGCGACTTCTTAATGTCGGCGGTATTTTTGACATATTTCTTTAAAAATGCGTCGGCGGCCTGACCATTTTCAACAATCAACTTGGTCAAAGCCCCGGCGAGGGCCGCTTCACTGCCCGGTACATAATTGAGGAAGCAGTTCGATTGCTCGGCAATCCGTACCTGACGCATATTGACAACCAGAAGCTGCGCATCATTTTGACGACAGGCCTTCTGGATCTGATAATTAATTTGTGGCTGTTCCGAGGTGATATCGGAGCCAAACACCAGAACGGCATCAGCCGCTGCGATCTGCTCAATACCAGCACTGGCACCGCGCAAGCCAAGCACTTTGCTCAACTGCTCGGAGCTACGCTGCATCCCGAAGCGTGCTTCGCTGTCCAGATTGTTACTCTTGAATCCGGCACGGAACAACTTCTGGAACAGATAATTTTCTTCAACAGTCAGGCGGGCCGAGCTCAGACCGGCAATCGCCTCACCACCCAGCTCTTTGGCCTTGGCTACGACCGTTTTCAACGCTTCGCTCCACTCAACGGCGCCCTGATTAACCATAGGTGCCAGCAGACGCTCGGTCGAATTAACAAAGCCGTATCCGAAAGAGGAGTCGAAACTCAGCAGACCGTCATTGATCGTTACATCATCCTGCGATGTAATACGATACAGCTTATTATTTTTGACATTCAGATCAACCTGCTCAAGGCTACCACCGGCAAAACCAATGGATGCAACCTTGTCCAGCGTCCAGCTACGTGCACTGTGTTTGAACGGCTTGGAGATCATGGCACCAACAGGACAAACCGCAACGGCATTACCTTCAATGTAAGGATCAATCTGATTACTGTCTTTACGTCCGATATAGGCTTTATCACCACGTTCGACAACCCTGAAATCGCCAATACCGGTCAGCTCGTAACCAACCTTTACGCACTTTTCACACAGCACACAGCGTGAAGGAACGTTCTCAATCAGCGGCCAATCGGTGATTTTAGCAACAGCAACATCCTCCGCCGTAAATGGCTGATCGAGGACATGATAGTCAAAACAGATATCCTGCAGATCACACTCGCCGGCAGCATCACACACCGGACAGTCCAGCGGGTGATTGACCAACATCAAGCGAATCATGTCCTTGCGCTGTTTTTCCAGCTCAGGAGTTGAAGTCGTCACCACAATGCCGTCGGTAGCAACGGTATTACAGGCGGTAACCGGAGTGTCAACACCCTCGACATCGACCAGGCACACCCGGCAGGCACCGGTTGTGGAAACCTTTTTCAGATAACACATGGTCGGAATCTTGATGCCCAGCTTTTCCGCAGCGACAATAATGGTCGCCCCTGCTTCAATTTGAACATCCTGACCATCAATCGTTAGATTGACCATTGCATTTTCACTTTTATTGCTCATATGAAAAATCCTAAAGCTAGTGTCCGTTTTCAGCCCTACTGCAACTACCGTTATCGATTACTTATCGATGGCAACCATCGCAACACGATAACAGCGTAAACAACGATCCGCTTCAACCACCGCCTGACTTTCAGGCATAGCTAATTCAATTTCATCGTTATTCGTTGCCCGTTCAGGACCATCAATCTTGGGCTGATGTTCACGATGCAAACCACCTAGAACTGGAATATTTTCGTCATCATTAAACACACCAAGACTATTGACCGCATCTTCCAACGCCTCATCATCATCCAGAATCGCTTTACCATCAGTCAAATAGCGATTCATGACACTGGCAGCGCGCTTACCGTGACCAACAGCCACAACAACCGTCATCGCCCCATATTCGCAGTCACCACCGGCAAAGACCCCATCATCATCGGTCATCATGGTTCCACCGTGGGTGACAATACTATTCCAACGAGTCTGCTTGATACCACTGTCGCTATCGTCAAGATATGAGAGATCAGGATCTTGACCAATGGCCGGGATAACCATATCGCATGGGATCACATACTCAGAACCTTTGACAGGCTGCGGACGACGTCGTCCAGAATCATCGGGCTCGCCCAGTTCCATCTTGATCACTTCGACACCGGTAATCTTGTTGTCCTTGGTTACCAGACGGGTCGGATTGACCAAAAATTCAAATTTGACATTTTCTTCGTCGGCATCATCCACTTCGTACGATTCAGCAGGCATCTCATTACGGGTACGACGATAGACCAGAATCGACTCTTCAGCCCCTTCGCGTAACGCAATACGAACACAGTCAATAGCAGTGTTACCACCACCAACAACCACAACCCGCTTGGGAGTTTTCATCCCCTCGTTCAGGGCAACGGCTCGCAGATAGTTAATTCCACCGCTGGAGAAACCGTCGTATCCGGCATCTTCCCCTTCGACACCCATCGGCTTTGACTTGAAAGCACCGGTACCAAGGAAGACGGCGTCATACTGCTGCTTCAACTCTTTCAAGGAAACATCACGACCCAGCTTTACCCCGTACTCGATCTCAACACCCAGCGCGGCAATATTATCGGCTTCACGCTGGAGCAAATGACGCGGCATCCGATAATCGGGAATACCCACAGCAACGGTACCACCGGGCTCGGAAAGCATTTCAATAATCTTGACCTTATGTCCCTGCAACGCCAAGTTGTAAGCACAGGTTAAACCGGCAGGGCCGGCACCAACCACCATCACCTTTTTCCCAGTAGGGGGCTTGGTAAGTTTTGGCGCTGGCTTGTGATGCATCCATTCATGATCCGAAGCAACACGCTTAAGCACCATAATACTGATCGGCTCATCAACCAGCGCACGACGACAAGCGGTTTCACAAGGATGCGGGCATACACGTCCACAGACCGCAGCAATCGGCATCCGCTCACGAATGGTCGCCAGAGAATCATCAAAACGATAGTTCTTGATATCTTCGATGTAGGCCGGGATATCAATATGCGCAGGACATTTATCCATGCAGGGCGCGGTCAACTTGTCACGATAGCCACCGGCATACTTAGGCTTACGACCGCCACTGATATACGCCATGTAATCATCACGAAAATGGGTCACGGTATCCATAATTGGAATAACCGATGTCATGCACAGCGTACACTTGCAATCTTCCAGCAAGCTGGAGAGATTCTGAATAATTTCCAGATCCTTCTCTTCACCATAACCTTGAAGAATACGCGCCAACGTATCCTGAAGCACACGCGTCCCTTTTTTACCCGGTGTACATTTCCCGCAACAGTGTTTCTCCTGCACGCGCTTCATGTACTCCGCGGCCATCGCCACGATGTCGGTGTCCTTATCAAGCAGAACAACGCCATCCCAGCCCATAAAAGCACGGACTTTGCTATCCCCCAGATATTCCGTAGGAAGCTTGAGCTTCAACGAAGCCAGATCAGCCTCACCGCCTTTACGGTTATCGACGATCTTTCTTCCCCAACTGGAAAAAACTATTTCAGACAATATGACCTCCTGTAATACCCATGCCCCCATCAAAAAGGGGACCTTTATTCTCCACAAGAAAGAGCGACTAGCCGCCCTTTTTGTCGTAATTCACCACTGACATTTTGTATACAGTATGCAGCTAAATACCACAAATGCCTGTCTTAAATCAAGGATAAATTTGTTCTGACGATCCCCTCCGAACAGAGGTTTCAGACAGCCCCCAGAGCAAGGAACGGCAACAGCGGGGCAGGAACGGAACAGAAGAAAGACTATCTAACCACCGACCTAATAACTTCAATCAGTTGCAGCGCCAGATCAACCTTGCCAAAGGGGGGCATGATATAGTAGCCCTGTGCTTTCTTAGCGGACGCACGAACAAGCTCCTCAGCAATGGCCATTCCTGCCGCAACACCTGTGGCGCCGCTCGTGCCACGCATCCGCTTGCGGACCGCATCAGGCAAAGTAATTCCCGGTACTTCGTTATGAAGAAACTCGGCATTGCGTTCGCTTACCAGGGGTAAAAGACCCAACAGCACAGGCGCTTCAACATCAACCAGCGCTTCAGCCATTCGATTGAGAATCTGCAGAGAATAGACAGGTTGTGTCTGAAAAAACTGGGCCCCGGCAGAGATTTTCTTATGCAGCTTATTCACCTGACCCGCAAGGTGAGTGACATTGGGATTAAATGCGGCGCCCAAACAAAATTGCGTTCCCTCGCCGAGAACGGCTCCCAACATGTTACGACCGCTATTCAACGCACTCAACAACTCAAGCAAGCCGACAGAGTTGAGATCAAAGACACTGGTCGCCCCTGAGGTCTCACCGACAGAGACCGGATCGCCGGTGACAGCAAGGATATGCCGCAAACCAAGCAGATGTGCGCCCATTAAATCGGAGTGTAAACCGATCAGGTTGCGGTCACGACAGGTGACATGAGCAATGACCGGCAGCCCTGTCGCATCCTGAATCTTTGCCGCCAGGGCCAGGTTACCCATGCGGATACGCGCTAGGGGGTTCTCCGCCAGATTGATGGCATCGACACCGCTTTCCGCCAACAACCGGGCCCGCTCAATGATCTCCGTACAGTCGAGTCCGCGCGGTGGATCCAGTTCAACGGTGATCGGCAGCTGCGGCGGCTCACTACTCAACAACGGAGATATGGGACTGCGGACCTCCACTCGGGAAGATTTGTCTGTAACGGCTTGAGCTGACGCAACAGCCAACGGCGTAGCCGTTGCCGGCTTACACGGCTTAGTTCCCTGCAATGAGCGGGATAACGCCTGAATATGCTGCGGCGTCGTGCCGCAACATCCCCCGACTAATACCGCCCCGGCAACCACCATCTCCTGGCCGCGCCGGGCAAAGTATTCGGGGGTGGCCAGATAGATATGCCGACCGTTAACATATTGCGGAAAACCGGAATTGGCAAAGGCCGACAGTGGTAAGACCACCACCTCGGCCATCTGTTTGACCACCTGCAGCATCTCATGGGGTCCGGCACCACAGTTGGCACCGACAACATCAGCCTTGTCCTGCAATGCCGCCACCACCTGATCACCACTCAACCCTTCGCGGGTGCGACCTTCGGCAAAGAAAGCCATCTGTGCCACCAGCGGCAAACCGAACTCCCGGCCAACCTCCAGGGCCAGGGTCAACTCCGCCAACGAGGCAAAGGTCTCCAACAGCAGCAGATCGACGCCACCATCGACAAGACCGGTCATCTGCTCACGAAACAACGCCCGTTGTTCATCGTCATCGACCTGTTCACCATGGTCACGACCACCGAGAGGACCGACGGCTCCGGCAACAAAACAGTCACCGCTCGTCCCGGCGGCACGCCGCGCCAAACGCGCCCCCGCCTCATTGACCTGCCGCACCTGTTCAGCCAAGCCTGTCGACGCCAGATGCAGGGCATTAGCGGTAAAAGTATTGGTCTCCAGCAGCTGAGCACCGGCAGCGGCATAAGCCTGGTGAGCCGACAACACCAGCTCAGGATGGCTGAGATTCAAGCCTTCAAAGCAACTGTCCACAGCAACGCCCTGACTGTAAAGCAGGGTACCCATGCCGCCATCGCCAACCAGAACCGAGTCCTGCAAACGCTCTAAAAATGGGGATTGACTCATAGCCAATCTACCTAACCCGCATTCTGGCGCAGGGCGGCAATGGCTGCCGTATAGTCTGGAGCATTAAACACCGCACTGCCGGCAACAAACACATCGGCACCGGCGGCGGCAATTTCAGCGATATTATCTGCCTTGACTCCACCATCGACTTCCAGCTCGATGGCCCGGCCACTGCGATCGATCATCTTACGCAACTGCTTGATCTTGTTCAAGGTTGCCGGGATAAAGCTCTGACCGCCGAAACCGGGGTTGACCGTCATCACCAGCACCAGATCCACCTCTTCGAGGATCACCTCCAACGTGCTGACCGGCGTGGCCGGATTGATCGACACCCCGGCTTTTTTCCCCAGACTGTGGATCAATTGAACCGTGCGATGCATATGCGGCACCGCCTCCTGATGGACAGTGATAATGTCGGAACCCGCTGCGGCAAAATCGGGGATATACAGATCGGGATTTTCGATCATCAGATGGACATCCAGCGGCAAATCCGTCACGGAACGCAACGCTTTAACCACCGGCGCACCGATGGTGATGTTGGGGACAAAGTGGCCATCCATCACATCAACATGAATATAGTCCGCACCCGCCTGCTCAACAGTACGGATGTCAGCCCCCAAGCGGGCAAAATCGGCGGAAAGTATCGACGGTGATATCTTAATCATATTCAGCTCCAGCCTTGTTCAAAGAGATATTAATCGGATTTACGGCGAAAACCTGCGGCATAGAAACAATCCATGCCACCATGACGCGATGTCAGCGTCAACAGGTGACCCTCATCATCAAACAACTCCTGCCAGGAATCCGGCTGATGCTGACGCAGATCGTAAGTCTCAAACTGCGGATGTGTAGCCAGAAACTTCGCCACCACCTGACACGATTCCTCATCGGTTGTCGTACACAAGGAATAGATCAGCAGACCTCCCGGTGCAACCAACAGTACCGCATTGCCGAGAATCTTCTGCTGCTCCACAGCAAGGCGCTTGATATCCTGTTCAGTGCGACGCCAGCGCGTTTCGGGATTGCGTCGCAGCACCCCCAAACCAGTACATGGCGCATCGACCAGCACGCGCTGAAACGAGCCGGGGGTAAACACGTCACAGGGGCGGGACATATCCCAGGGTTGTACGGAAATTTTTTCACAGCCCAGGCGACGCGCACCTTCCGTCAGCAATTGCAGCCGTTTGGGATGCAGATCCAAGGCGACAATTTCTGCACCATTGGCGGTCAATGCCGCCATGTGGGTGGTCTTACCGCCCGGTGCAGCACAAACATCGAGGATACGGTCACCGGCTTGGGGACGCAGCAGATGGGCAATCAGCATACTGGCCTCATCCTGCACCTGATACCAGCCCTCTTCGCGGCCCGGCAACGCCAGCAAGCTGCCCGCCTCGGGCAGCACCACCCCTTCGGGAGCATAACGGGTTATTCGTGCTTCAATCCCCGCCTCGGCTAAATATTGCATAAACGTTGGCCGATCAATCTTCAACGTGTTCACCCGTAGCGTTACCGGCGCGGGGCTCAACAGTGTCTCGGCCAACGCACCGGCTTCAATATCACCATACTGCTTTTGCCACCGCCGCGCCAACCACTCAGGCAACGACAGTTGATGCTGCAACCAACCCAAAGGATCCTGTTCAGCCTGCGGCCAGACAACCCGTTCAGGCTCACGCAAGCCACTGCGCAAGATGCCATTGATCAATCCCGTCACCCGCTCCAGACCGGTACGGCGAGCCAGCTCAACCATACTGTGCACCACGGCCCGTGGCGGAATGCGGTCCAGATAGAGCAGCTGATAAAAACCCAACCGCAGCAAACAACGCACCGGCGGCTCCAGTTTTTCCAGAGATTGGCGACAGTAGCTGCGCAGGGCGTAGTCCAGGTTGCCCTGACGACGCAACACACCGTAAACCAGCTCTGTCGCCAAGCCGCGCTCGCGGCTATCAAGATCGGGCACAGCATTCAATTCTGCATCCAGAGCCAGATCGGAATAGGCTCCTTCATCAACCCGGCACAACACGGTAAAAGCGATCCCACGTGCGTCACTCAGTTGTAATTTCTTATTCTTTGCCACTGTCCATCCTAAAAAACATGATTCAGAGTCACTATTCAGCACATTGACAGAGGGGGTTACAATGCCCATTTCAAGGGTGTTTGTCGCCATGGATGGCGACATCAAGCCCCATGGATGGGTTCATGCGTCCCTTGAAATGGGCATTGTGCCCCTTGCAAGTGAATAGTTAAATAAAACGGGGACATGCTCGGCATGTCCCCGCATCAATTTCGTTATTACAAACTCAACAACTAAATTACGCCATCTCTTCCAGACGTCGCACCCGCTCATCCATGGGCGGATGGGTGGAAAACAAACTCTGCAACCCTTTGCCGCTGAGGGGATTAACAATAAACATATGAGCCGTAGCGTCATTGACATCGTGCATCGGTTGTTGATGGTTGGCCGACTCCAGCTTGCGCAGCGCACTGGCCAGATAGTGGGGGTTACCACACATCTTGGCACCACCTTGATCCGCCACAAATTCACGCGAGCGAGATACCGCCATCTGCACCAGCATTGCCGCCAACGGAGCACAAATCATGGTCACGATCAGCACCAGGATATTGCTGCCACCCTCTTCATCATCGCCGCCAAAACCGCCAAACAGCATCGCCCACTGCGCCATCGTTGCCATGTAGGAGATGGCGCCGGCAAGGGTCGCCACAATCGAGCTGATGAGGATATCGCGATGACGAACATGACTCAACTCATGGGCCATAACGCCCATCAACTCCTCACGATTGAGCAGCCGGGTAATCCCTTCGGTAGCCGCGACAACGGCATGCTGAGGATTGCGACCGGTGGCAAAAGCGTTGGGGGTTGTCTGTGGGATCATATACACTTTGGGCATCACCATCTGGTTACGCTCACACAGCTCGCGAACCACATCGTACAACATGCCGCTCGTCACTTCCTGCCCCTTGTACATACGGATAACAATCTTATCGGAGAACCAGTAGGAACCGATATTCATCACTGCCGCCATAATCAGGGCAAAAATCGCACCACCGCGACCACCCAGAGCGCCACCAACGGCCATCAGCAACAAGGTTAACAGGGCCATCAGGCCCGCTGTTTTTACATTATTCAACATAATTCGAATCGTCCTTATAATTTTTTTGCGTTGAAAACAATGAAACTCTCACCTACAGCGCCAATCCTATTCAGCCTGCGGATAAAATTCAAGGGAGTTGCCACCAGTTTTCAACTGTGCAAATCACCGTTTACATTTTCAAACAGTCGCACCGAGCTGTGTTCCAGGCTCAAGAGCTTTGCCACGCAAGAAATCAGCCGCATCAAGCATCTTTTTGCCCGGCAACTGCAAGGCACCAACACGCAGCGCACCTTCACCACAGGCAATGATTACGCCGTCCTTATCCGCCTGCAACACACTCCCCGCCGGTCCCTGGCCGGCAACACAGTCGGTCTTGGCTAATTTAAGGGTCTGACCATCCAGTTGCGTATAGGCAGCCGGCCATGGATTCAACCCCCGCACCAGATTATGGATCTGAGCGGCACTCTGCTGCCAGTCGATACAACCATCCTCTTTTTTCATCATTGAGGCATAGGTGCTCAAACTGTCATCCTGCTTCTCAGCCACCAGAGTACCGGCACACAGCCGCGCCAGTGTCTCATCCATCGCTTCCTGACCCAGCAACGCTAAACGATCATGGAGCTGACCGGCCGTTTCATTCGGGAAAATCGTCAACGAACGCTTAACCAGTATATCTCCGGTATCAAGGCCGATATCCATCATCATGGTGGTCACACCCGTTTTGGAATCACCATCAATAATCGCTTTATTGATCGGAGCCGCGCCACGATGGCGGGGCAGCAATGACGCGTGAACATTGATGCAGCCATACTTGGGAATATCCAATACCGCCTGCGGCAAGATCTGGCCATAGGCCACAACAACAATCAGGTCGGGAGCCAGTTGGCGCAACTGTTTAACAACCTCTTCATTGCGCAACCTCTGCGGTTGAAACACCGGAATATCATGTTGCAGCGCCAGCTCCTTGACCGGCGGTGCCGCCATTTTCTTCCCCCGCCCTTTCGGACGGTCGGGTTGAGTATAAACCCCAACCATATTAACGTCAGAGTCAAGCAAACCCTGTAGCGTTGACAATGCAAAATCAGGGGTTCCCATAAAGACAGTGCGGATGTTCTGTTGTTTAATCACAACTGCTCCTGCTGTTGTTCCATAATTTTCTTATATTTTTTACGGAAAAGACTCTTTTTCAGCGATGACAACCGATCGACAAACAACTTGCCCTCCAGATGGTCAATCTCATGCTGAAAACAGACCGCCAGTAAGCCCTCGGCCTCCTGTTCAACCATCTCGCCATGCAGATTCTGATAGCGTACCCGCACCCAGGCACTACGCTTAACCTGCGCGTAATAACCTGGCACCGAGAGGCAACCCTCCTCTTCGTAGGACTCACCGTCGCGCTCAAGGATTTCCGGGTTCACCGCCTCAATCAACTCGGGCTCCTCCTCACCACCACAATCGATGACAACCAACCGCTTGAGCACACCAATCTGGGGTGCCGCCAGACCAACGCCCGGTGCCGCATACATGGTTTCAACCATATCGGTCGCCAGAGTCCGCAATGTATCATCAAATTCGGTCACCGCTTCGGCAACGCTCGACAGTACCGGATCTGGATAATGTCGCATTCTTAACAGAGCCATTGTTTCTGTTCCCTTCAATATAAGCCCATCGACCAATCAAGGGCCGAAAGATACCAATCGCACCATGATAATACGTGCCTAAAACCAAGTCAACTCAAGGGTCATATTGGCAGGCGGTTGCATAACGGTGTCACCGGAATTATGAGAATATCACCTATACAATCAATTACTCCTGACCCCTACGCAGTAAAAAGAACCAACTCAATACCAAACGGCAACATTTGTCGGATGAAGTCCGGGTCTCGCCCCGGCAGGCGACATCCTTTTTGAAAGCCGCCAAAAAGGAAGCAAAAATCGGCTTCTTTATTTCTGTAGCATTGAGATGGTGAGATGATGTGTCTGTTTTAGACAAGACAACTATCGTACTGCGTAGCAACAAAAAAACTTGCAGGCTGCCTTTAGTCGCTTCGCGATTCGCAGCTGTTGTTGCAAATCAGCGGTGTTTTAATTGAACATGTTTATCAAGAACACGTATCCATTTCGCTACACCAACAGGGCGTCGCAAAACGGTACTACCAAAACAATGAGAACATCACCCACACATCCAAATATTCCTGACGCCTACGCAGTAAAAAAGAGTCAACTCAGTCTGTCTCAAGACAGACTGACCGCCAAGCTCACGCATAACGGAAACAGACTCATCGTAAGTTCAAACAGAAATCTCGCGAAGCGGGTTTTAGGCGATTTCTTTGCCGACTTTCTTTGGGGCCAATAAAGAAAGTCGGTCGGCTGCGGGCCGAGTCCCGCGACCTTGACCTTAAAAGGTCTTCAACGGCTCAATGCCAAACGGTAACAGTATCGAAAAAGCCAATACTCGCGCCAGCAGACACTCCCTTTTAACAAACCACAAAAAAGGGAAGAACGATGTCGCCACCGTTCTCCCCTTTTCACTCTTTATTTTTCAGGATATGCATCTACATTTATTGCTTAAGCCACCTGGACACGAATTTTGTCACTCAGCGTGCCCTGCAATGTCTTCTCAACAAAACTCAGGGTGCCGGCCACGCTGCCGGCACAGCCCTTACAGGCCCCCTGATACTTGACATAAACATGGATATTGCCGTCATCACCCGCTTGAACATCATCCAGTTCAATGCCGCCGCCGTCACTGGCCAGAGCCGGACGGATATACTGATCCAGAGCGCCTTCGATGGCCTTGATCTGTTTGACGATGGACAGGGTGAGGAAATCATCCTCGACAACTCCTTCAGGATTCTTCTCGCGCTCAATCTCACCACGCACCCGCGCCAGGATATCCACCAGATAGATGTCACGCTTCTCATGACCACCCGGCTCGATACACGACTTACAGAACGCACCGGCCTTGGTGTAGTCGGCAATCTCTTCAATGGTGGTCAGATCATTAATCCGAATAGCATCTTCGACCATCTGCAACGAGACACGTGCGCATTCACAGACAATATCTTTATCCTGCAGGGTGGCAACATCGACATTACGGTAGATGGCTGTCGCCTGCTTGATCACCTCGTAGGCCATGACGCTGCAATGCATCTTCTGCGGCGGAACCGCTGCCTGATCCTCAGTGTCGCGCAGGGCATGCTCAACATCCAGATTGGTAATCTTGGTGGCTTGTTCCACCGTCTTACCGATACACATCTCGGCCATCATATCCGTTGAAGCGATGGCGGTACCGCAACCGAATGATTTAAACTTCGCCGCCTTGATCACCTCGTCCTCATCGCCGACAATCCAGAACAAGCGCACGGTATCACCACAGGATTCGGCGCCCTCGTTGGCAACCACCAGCCGCCCACCGAGCTTCGTGGCATCCTCTTCCGTCAGTTCGCCAAAATGACGAGGATTATTCATACGATCAGCAACTTTTTTCGAGTACTGCTCCCACAATGAGCCACCGATCAGATCATTCTTTGCCATAACGAGTTACTCCCATCCACCTATATAAAATTGGCGTCGGGTTACGCTACGCTAACCCGACCTACCGTTCTATCGCAACAAATCCGGTGGGCAGTGCCCACCCTTGTATTTCCTAAGAAGACCTTAAACCAAAAAACAAGATTTTGACATTCTTGGCGGCCTTTGCGACTTTGCGCGAAAAACATGTTTTCAAGGGTTAATACGATGTCGACAGCTGCCGCAGACGCACAATCGCCTTATTGACCACATCAATGGTAAAATCGATTTCACTTTCCGTGGTAAAACGGGACAGGCTGAAGCGGACACCGGTGTGAGCCAATTCACGGTCGGCACCGATGGCGGTCAGAATCGGACTGGCCTCCAAGGACTCCGAGGCACAGGCACTGCCCGTCGATGCCGCAATCCCTTTCTGGTTAAGGTCCCAGATCAACGCCTCACCCTCAACGCCACGGATACTGACATAGACCGTATTGGGGGTACGCAGAGCGCGCTCACCCACCACCAGTACATCATCATTTTTCAGCAAGGCATCCTCCAGTTTATCACGCAAGCGGCGTACTTTGCGATCCTCAAAAGCCAGAGCATCAACGGCCATTTCCATCGCCTTGCCCATGCCGACCAGCCCCGGCACATCAACAGTTCCGGCACGGTGTCCACCCATCTGCTCACCACCATGCAGCAGCGGCGGCAACGTCGCCCCCTTGCGGATATACAAACCACCAACCCCTTTGGGACCATGGAATTTATGCGCACTGAAGGTCAGGTAATCAATAGGGATATCCTTAAGGTCAACGGGCACTTTACCAATGGCCTGAACGGCATCGGTATGAAAATAAACCCCTTTTTCCTTACAGACTGAGGCGATCTCCTTGATCGGCAGAATCAGGCCGGTTTCGTTGTTCGCCCACATCACCGACACCAGAGCCGTCTTGTCGGTGATCGCCTCTTTAACCATCTCGGCGGTAATCATTCCCTGACTGTCCGGTGCCAGATAGGTCACCTTGACGCCCTGAGTTTCAAGGAAACGACAGGCTTCACGCACACAGGGGTGTTCAAGCTGAGTGGTGACGATCTCCTTTTTGCGCGTATCCTTAAGCAGACTGAAGTACATGCCGATAATGACGGTGTTGTTGCCTTCCGTGGCACAGGAATTGATGATGATATCATCTTCGTCGGCAGCATTTAGCCCGACATAGAGCTGTTCCATCGCCAGCTGTAAATAGGGGCGCACTTCAATACCGAACAAATGCAGCGAATTGGGGTTACCGTACATTTGGCAATAAAAAGGATCCATCGCCTCACGTACCGCCGGATCAACAATGGTCGTTGCATTGTTATCGAGATAAATTCGTTCCATAGCTTCCTGCCTATAATAAATTAGAAAGAAACGGCACCTGAGTGCAACGCGCCATTTATGACCAGCTCAAGATAAAAGATAAACGAAAAAGAGCAGCACGTTAACATAGTTAATCCTGGTGCTCAAGCATACTATCTCTACAATGACAGACTGGCTCGCAACCCCTTGGCTGAAGAAAAATCAACAACATGCCCATCCAGCTGCAAGCGTACCAAACTGTCGGCCACCTCCAGTCCGACAACCGCCTGCGGATGGCGCGATTTCCAGATGTTAGCCAGACAGATCGCCCGCTCAACGCCATCACCGCGCTGGAAATTCCACACTTCGTCGGGCTGAGCCAGACGAGTGGCGGAATAGATCGATTCATTGGTCATGGCCAGCAGCTGCGCGATAAGTGCCTCGTCATCCAGCCCCCCGGTTGCCGCAATGGACACCGGGTTGCGCTCCAGCGCCGCCTTGACAAATGGTGTCCAATCACAGCGTTGCATATCGCGCAGCACATAAAAACCGAGATCGACCATCGGATTCTCACCCCGAAGCCCCTCCAGGATTTCGATGATCTGCTCACGCTCCATGTCGGCAGACAAAACGATCGGCGCAATATGGACCTGCTCCTTGTTGCCCTCGGCATCGGGCAGCCGCGGCGTAATCTGGATAAAGGCTTGCAGCTTTTCAATCAGATTACAGGCATTCTCATGCTTACAGTTAAATTCGGCAACCAATCGATGCTGCAGTTCATCGAGATCAACATGTGGATGGCGTTTAAAAAAGTCCTCAAAATAGCCCAGATCTATCCGACCCTCAATCGGTTCAGGATGGCAATCGTAGGCATCGATCTCGTCAAGTAACTTCTCGCGGGTGTTATCACTGACCTTGAAGGTACTGCTGTGCTCGTAGTGGTAAACGTTTTCGGCGGCAAGCCAACACGGCTTGCCATGGCACCGATGGGGGATCTGGAAACATTCCTGAAACGAGCGATGCTCACGCAGAAAATTACACAAGATCTCCTGAGTCAGCTCCACCTGCAAATAGTCCGTTAATTTATCGGCAAACTTCCGGTAAGCCTGATGATCGATACTGGCCTGCGGATAAACGACATGAATGTTGCCACTACAATGGGCGACCATGGTCACCTGCTCATGGCGTAACGCCCGCTGGGCCCGCGCCGACAGCGCGGTACCATTGAACCACATATTCTTGGTGACAATACGCCGGTTGTTGGTGATCAGCCCACCCTTGAGATCGACAAAATTTTGCGAATGCAGGGGCGTCGCCATAAGGAAGATATCTTCCAGCGGGATCTTACACACCACAAACAGCGCTGCGGCATACAAGGTCGACAACGACACACATTCCCCGGCGCCGTTACGATAGCCTTCACGATGACAAAAAGCGTCCATCGCCTCAACGGTTTCAGTCTTCCAATAGGGGATGATATCACCATCGTACTTATCGAGACCAAAATGCTTACGGATATCCATATCGAAGTAATACTGATCGCCGCTATAGCCGAACAGGGCATTACTTTCGGCAATCATTTCCGGATCCATCACTTCTTTAAAGCGCTCAATCTCGACATCCTTGCTGGTCAAGCCCCAAGAATCGAGGTCAAGGTTGAAATCGTAGTGATCCATGATGAACTGCTTCAGGCGTACCACGCGACGATAAGGGCTGAGTTTGTCGATCTTGGCGAACCAGGGATCATCCCGCCACTGCCAGATCACCGGCGACATGATGTTGGCCAGCACCAGGCTATACAGCAGATCGGGATAAATGAAGATCTCCATGTCGGAGAGGGTGATAGCCGAAGAGTATTTATCCAGCAAGTCGTCGGCAACAGGCTGTACCGGCATCACTTTTTTAGTATTTATCATTTCCATGGCCACACTGTAACCATTATCAAGGGGCTTGGCAATTAAAAGATGACGAAATTACTCCACTTAAACGGAAGAACATGCCCCCTCTTCTTTATGCGACATCAGCCCAGAGTATCGTGTCCACGACCAGATCTAACTTGACTTAAAGCTGGAGAACTCTAAACTCCATAACAACACAACGTAATCATTCAATGAAAAACACCTGCAAAAGGAGGAACACGCATGAGCAAAAGCGTTAAAGGAACACAGACCGAAAAAAATCTACTGGCCGCATTTGCCGGTGAATCACAAGCACGTAACCGCTACACCTACTGGGCCTCGGTAGCCAAAAAAGAGGGATTGGTGCAGATCTCGGTCATTTTCGAAGAGACCGCAGCACAGGAAAAAGAACACGCCAAGCGTTTCTTCAAGTTTCTGGAAGGTGGTGCGGTGGAGATCACCGCCACCTATCCGGCCGGAGTGATCGGCTCCACCCTGGATAACTTGAGAGCGGCAGCAGCGGGAGAAAAATTTGAGTGGAGCGAGCTCTACCCCGGTTTTGCCGCAACAGCACGCCAGGAAGGCTTTGTCGATGTCGCCGACTGCTTCGAGGCGATCAGCGTCGCCGAAAAACAGCACGACAAGCGCTACCATGAACTGGCCGACAACCTGGAAGCCGGTCGCGTCTTCAAGCGCAACGGCAAGGTGACCTGGCGCTGCCGCAACTGCGGTTATCTGCACGAAGCCGAAGAGGCGGTGGAACTCTGCCCGGCCTGCCTCCATCCCCAGGCGCACTTTGAGCTGCTGGGGGAAAACTGGTAAATAAAAAAGGGCGGGTCGCCACAGCGACCCGCCCTTTTTTTAATGATTTTCAAAACGGCTTACGCCGGTCAACACTGGCCTGTTCCAGCGCTTCGATATCATTCAAGGTCTGCAGATAGAGTTCATAGCGCTGAACCGACAACTCCCCGCTATCCACGGCCTGCTTGATCGAACAGCCCGGCTCCTGGCGATGGCGACAGTTGCGGAATCGACAGGGGGTTTCTTCCAGAATCGACATCAGACCCGGAAACCACAAGGCAATTTCCTCGCTACTGACATCCACCAGGGCAAAATCACGGAAACCGGGGGTATCCACCAACTCGCCGCCGTCGGGCAGTTCAATCAGCGTCGAAACACTGGTGGTATGGCAACCGTGATTATCGGCATTGAGCTCACCGATTTCCAACTGTGCCTGGGGACACAGGGCATTGAGCAACGAGCTTTTCCCCGCCCCTGACACACCAACAAACGCCCCCCGGCCCTGAGCCAGATGTTGACGTAGTGCCTCCAGCCCCTCGCCGCTGTGGGCACTGACACTGAACACCCGAGTAATAGCCGGAAAGTCATCACCGAGCTGCTGGCGCAGACTGTCCACCGAACCGAGATCACATTTATTGACCACCAAAAACGGCTCAATGTGCGCTGCCCGGGCAGCGACCACCGCCCGCTCTAAAAAACCCGCCGGGGTCTGCGGCCGCGGTGCAACGACAATCCCCAACAGATCGAGATTGGCAGCCAGGGTACGCACCTTGCCGAACGGATCGCGACGGCGCAGAGCATTGCGCCGCGACAGGGCGGTCAACCGTTCGCCAGCCACCTGCACGCGGTCGCCCACCACATGACCGGAATTGCGTTTCACCTTAACCCGTTCTTCGCGGCCATCGTCGTAACGGACCAAAACGGCGACACCAAAATGACTGACCAGCAATCCTTCTTCACCGGCAGGTTGTTTTACCGGGCGTTGTTTTTTAAGCCGTGCCATCAATATTCCTTTTTCCAAGAGTCTGTCGAACTGCTCAATCCAACGATGTTTCTAATGCAGCTCCAATTGCTGTATCCGCCACAGCCGGGCATAGCGCCCTTCGGCCGCCAGCAGTTGGCGGTGGCTGCCCTGCTCACAGATCCGGCCCTGATGCAGGACAACAATCTGATCGGCTTCAGCGGCCAGGCGCAGATGATGGACAATCATCAGCGTGGTCCGCCCACCAGCCACAGCGCGCATCCCCTGATAGACCCGCTCCTCACTGTCTCCATCGAGATAACTGGTGGCCTCGTCGAGGATAATCACCTGCGGATTCTGGAGCTGGGCGCGACTCAGACACAACAGCTGCCGTTCACCGCTGGACAGGTTTTTGCCGTGCTCCACCAGTCGGCCGTCAAGTCCGCCCAATCGTTCCACCACCGCCAGCGCTCCGGTATGGCGCAACTGCTCAAGCAACTGCGAATCGTCGAACTGTGCTTGCGGGTCGAGATTATCACGTACCGAGCCGGAAAACAGAAACGGTTCCTGCGACACCCATCCCACCTGCTGACGCAATGCCTGCTTGTCGAGGGCGGTGACGTCAACGTTATTGAGCAGAATCCGGCCACTATCCGCCGCATAAAAACCGAGTAACAGCTGGGTGAGGGTACTCTTGCCGCTGCCGGTATCACCCACCAGCGCCACACTCTGCCCCGGTTGCAGGGCAAAGCTCACACCGTTGAGTACCGGCTCGTCGGCCTGATAGGCAAACCGGACATCCCTGAACTCCACCCGCCCCGGCCCCGTCGCCACCGGCAGGGCGCCCGATGGCTCTTCGGGTTGATCGAGCAGATCAAAAATCCGTTCCAGCGAGGCATTACTGCTCTGCAGCACCGAAAACTTTGCCGCCAGGTCGGTGAGGGGCATAAAAAATTTACGCGCATATTCGATAAAGGCCACCAGGGTACCAAAGGTCGCCGTCTGCTGCATCACCTCGCCGCCACCCTTCCACAGAATAGCCGCTACGGCCAGACTGGCAAAGATATGGACACTGGCATAGAACAGCGCCTCCAAGGTAACCCAATTCAGTGACGTACGGCGATAGTCATCCTGCAGTTCCTCAAACGCCTCGCAGCTGCGCTGCTGCTGACTGAAGATCTGCACCTCGGCAATGCCGCTGAGCCGCTCGGAAATAAAGGCGTTGAGGCCGGCCTGACGGGCACGCAACTGGCGCATCACCTGCCGCATCGGCCGCCTGATCAAGCCAATCACCACCAGCAATAGCGGCACCACGGCAAAGGCCACCAGCGATAACGGCGTATTGATCGACAGCATGATGGCGAAGATCATCACCAAAGTGACAATGTCGCCGATGGCCGAGACAATCCCCGAGCCGAACAGATCGCCGACCTGTTCAACATCGGTGGTCAAACGGGTGAGCAAGCGCCCCGAAGGCTGCCAGTCGTACCAGCGGCGCGGCAGGCGCATCAGCTTGGCAAAACTGTCACGGCGCAGATCGGCCATGATATGCTGGCCCACCACCTGCACCAACAGCGACTGGCCAAACACCAACGCCCCCTCGGCGATCAGCAGTGCCACCAGCAGGGCCGAGATCGGCAACAGATTACGCAGATCACCGGCCAGAATACTGTCGTCAATGGCGATCTTGATCAGCAACGGCGGTACGATACGTACCAGCGAGATCAACGGCAACAGCAGCAGGCTAGCCAGCGCCTTTTTCCAATAGGGACGGATAAACGGCAAAAACCGCTGCAAAATGCGCAGGTCAAGATGGCGACCACCGACCTCATCACTGGTCATCGGTTTCATAGCCCATCCATCTCGCGGTGCAGCTGTTCACGCTTGACCAAGCGGGCATATTCACCATCCTCGGCCATCAGTTCCGCATGACTGCCCTGTTCACGAATCCGGCCCTGATCGAGAATAATAATCTGATCCGCCCCCTGCAACACCGACACCCGGCTGGAAGCGAACAACACCGTACGCCCGCGTAACGCCTGACGCAGATGATCCCACACCCGGCGCGCAGTGACGGTATCGAGATGACTGAACGGATCATCAAGCAGCCACAGGCCGCGGTTGCGCGCCAGTGCCCGCGCCACACCGACCCGCTGGCGCTGACCGCCCGACAGGGTCAACCCGCCCTCGCCGATCAGGGTAGCAAAACCGTCGCTGAACTGCCCGATCTCCTCGTCCAACGCCACCTCCTCGGCAAGGCGTTGCAAGTCATCATCACCCAGCTGCGGCGCGGCAAAGCGAAAGTTATCCGCCAAAGTGCCGCTGAACAATCGCCCCTCCTGCAACACCGCCGACAGACGCCGGCTATGCTGCTGCGGATTGAGGCAACTCAGGTCTTGACCGTCGATCCACACCTGTCCTGCTGCCAGAGGATAGCGCCCGGTCAACAGCTGCAACAGGGTACTTTTACCACTGGCCACCGCACCGCTGATTCCCACCATACTCCCGGCGGCAATGGTCAACGACAGCTGGCGCAGTACCGGCTGCTGCGGCAGATAAGCAAAGCTCAGATCGCGCAACTCAATCCTCGGTGCTGCTTCTGCTTCATTCCGGCCATCACCGCCATTATCGAGCAGGGGTCGCGGTGCCGTAAGTTGCAACAGCAGATTGATCCGTTCCATCCCCACCGTTGCCCGCTGCACCAGGGTAAGAATCCAGCCCAGCAGTAAGGTCGGCATGGTCAGCTGCACCAGATAGGCGTTAAACGCCACCAGATCACCCAGCTGCAAGGTGCCGGCAACCACCTGCCGACCACCGAAGTAGAGCACCAGCAGAATACCGAACGGTGTCACCACGCTCATCACCGGCAAAATCAGCGCCCGCATCCGGGCCAGCGCCACCGAGGCTTCAAGATAACGATCATTGATGGCGGTAAAGCGGCTACATCGTGACTGCTGAAAACCGCTACTGCGAATACTCGACTGGCCACGAATGGTCTCTTCGACCACATTGCTGATCTGCCCCAGGCGCTCTTGCACCTGAGTAGAATAGTGAAGCAGATGGCGACTGATCCATTTAACGGCCAAGAGCAACAACGGAAACGGCAGCAGCGCTGCCAAGGTCAGGGTCGGCGACATCCACAGCATCGCACTGATTGAGATGCAATAGACCACGACGGCATTGACCATTGATACCACGCCAAACCCAGCTACCATGCGCACATTAATCAGATCATTAGTAAAACGGGAGATCAGATCACCGATACGGTGATCGTTAAAGAAGGGCCCCGGCTGATAGAGCAGCCGTTCAAACATCGCCTGGCGCAGATCGACCTCGATGCGCCGACCACTGTGTAGAAAATGAAGCCGCGACAAAACGCGGATCGCCCCGCCAAACAGCGTCAACAGCACGATCATCGCAGCGTAAAAACCAACATCTTGCCACTGACTGTGCTCAATAGCGCCAATCCCCAACCGCAGCATCAGGGGGATACTCAACACCATGGCATTGGTGATGACAATCCACAGCATGCCGATCATCATGGTCCGCCGGTAGGGTCGCAGCCACGGCCACAAACTTCTCAATGGGCTTCGCGGCGGACTCACAGCCGTTCCTCGCAGCAAACTCTTTTCATCAGGGGGATTAAGCACATCCGCGTATCACACCGCATTTTACGCCGAATTGCCAGCAATAAAATGCGCCGGATCGTTTAGCGACCCGGCGCAGAAGATCTTATCTGTTGTCTTCAATCAGGCTTCATCGCGACCTAACGCCTTGAGCATCGCCTGCCCCATTCCGGTCGGACTGGTGGAAACGGTAATTCCGCATTCGGTGAGGGCGACAATCTTATCCCCGGCGGCACCTTTGCCACCGCTGATGATCGCTCCGGCATGACCCATCCGCTTGCCGGGAGGCGCGGTGATACCGGCGATAAACGCCGCCACCGGCTTGTTCATGTTCTCCCTGGCCCACTCGCCTGCTTCCTCTTCAGCGCTACCACCGATCTCACCGATCATCAACACTCCTTCGGTGTCGGGATCGTTATTGAACATCTCCATCACATCGATAAACTTCATACCGATGATCGGATCGCCGCCGATACCGACACAGGTGGACTGGCCGAGGCCGACATCGGTCAACTGCTTGACCGCTTCGTAGGTGAGGGTGCCGCTACGCGACACCACGCCGATCTTGCCAGGCTTGTGAATATAGCCCGGCATGATGCCGATCTTGCATTCGCCGGGGGTGATCAAACCCGGGCAGTTAGGACCAATGAGCAGGGTGTTACTGTCGGCCACCACCTGACGCGCCAGCACCATATCGCGTACCGGAACCCCTTCGGTGATACACACTGCCAGATCCACCCCGGCGGCGCAGGCTTCTAAAATAGCGTCGGCTGCTCCCGGCGGCGGCACGAAGATCATCGACACATTGCCGCCGGTAATCCGCACCGCTTCTTCCATGGTATCAAACACCGGAATGCCGTCGACATGGATACCACCTTTGCCCGGTGTCACCCCGGCGACAATATTGCTGCCATATTCACGACATTCGCGAGTGTGGAATATCCCCGTCTTACCGGTCATCCCCTGAACAATAATTTTGGATTGTGCATTGATCAATATGGACATGGCTCTTCTCCATTAAGCGTTATCAGGCTTCACTCTGCATCATGGCCACAATGCGCTTGGCACCATCACCGAGAAAATCGCTACACTGAACATTCAGCCCCGACTCGGTAAGCAGCTTCTTGCCCTCTTCCACCTGCGAGCCATCCATGCGCACCACAATCGGCAGATGACAATCAACCTCACTGGCCGCCTCGATAATCCCCTGGGCAATGACATCACAGCGCATGATACCGCCGAAGATGTTGACAAACACCGCCTCAACATCCTTGTCCTGCAAAATTATTTTGAACGCCTCGGCCACTTTTTCGCGGGTTGCTCCGCCCCCGACATCGAGGAAGTTGGCCGGTTCGCCACTGTTTTCCTTCAGCACATCCAGAGTCGCCATGGCCAGTCCAGCACCATTGACCATGCAGCCGATATTGCCACCGAGCTTAATATAGGCCAGATCAAACTTGCTGGCACTGATCTCCAGTGGATCCATCTGCGAATAATCCTGCATTTCATGGTATTCCCAATGACGGAAAATCGCATTATCGTCAAAATTGATCTTGGCATCCAGAGCCAGCAACCAACCCGCCTTGGTCACCACCAGCGGGTTGATCTCCAACAGGGAACAATCCTTTTCCAGGCAGCAACGATACAGATTGAGAATCAGCTGCACACAATCCTCGGCGATACTACCGCTCAAGCCAAGCTTCAGAGCAACACCCCGCGCCTGGTAAGAACGCAATCCCGTGTAGGGATCGATGGTCAGGGTGTGAATCTTTTCAGGAGCCGTCTCAGCCACCTCCTCGATATTGACGCCCCCTTCCGAGGATGCAATCAGACAGTAGCGTGAGGTTTGGCGATCCAGCGTGATGGACAGATAGTACTCACGTCCGACCTCGACGGTCTCCTCTATCAAAATCCGCCGCACCTTAAGCCCCTCTGGACCAGTCTGATGCGTCACCAGCCGCTTGCCGAACAGCTCTTTGGCAATTTCATGCGCCTGTTCGGGATGATGGGCCACCTTCACCCCTCCCGCCTTGCCGCGGCCACCGGCATAGATCTGCGCCTTGACCACACAGTGGCCGCCAAGCATCTTGGCTGCCCGCTCCGCCTGATCGGCGGTCACCGTCACCCGACCGCGCGGCACCGGAATGTCGAAAGAACCGAGAATTTCTTTTGCCTGGTACTCGTGAATGTTCATGAATCCCCCATATTGAAAATGGCTCTACAAAATCATCAAACTACACCACGAAAAAACAATCGTTTTCTTTATTCAAACTAAAAAGCCTTTCAGCTCCACTGTAAAATACTACAAATCAGACAAGCAACACAACGACCGTATACGAATAAAGAATAAAGCACATCTCCTAATTCTCCACGTTTTCAAAAAAAATTAGTAACTATTCAGCCCGAAACGCTGGCAACGCCCATTCCAAGGGACGTCAAGCCCATCCATGGGTACTTAACTGCCGCCATCCAGGCGGCAGATACCCTTTTCATGGGCGTTGCCAGCATATCTACAGTGTGCTGAATAGTTACAAAAATTAAGCACATAAAAAATTATTGCAATCTTGCAAGCATCTGGACTACACTGAAAGGCTTGCTCAACAATGAGCACCGTAAACACTTAAGAATACAAGGCTGTACCCCATGACGTTATCCCCCGATTTAAGCACCGACTTTAGTTCCCTGGGCATCGAAGACAATCAACTCAAGGCACTGCACGACCTCGGCTATCAGAAACCATCTCCGATCCAGGAGCAAAGCATCCCCATCCTGCTGGCTGGCCACAATCTGCTCGGCACCGCTCAGACCGGCACCGGCAAGACCGCCGCCTTTGCCCTGCCACTGCTCAGCCGGATCGACGCCAGCCAAAGGCATCCACAGATGCTGGTACTGGCGCCAACCCGTGAGCTGGCGATTCAGGTTTCTGAAGCGATCAAGGGCTTTGCCAAGTATATGCCGCGCATCAAAGTGCTGGCCGTCTACGGTGGCCAGCCCATGTATCAGCAACTCAAGGCGCTACATAACGGGGTACAGGTTATTGTCGGCACACCGGGACGGATCATGGACCACATGAAACGCGGCAGCCTTAAGCTGGACAAGATCCACGCTGCCGTTCTCGACGAAGCCGACGAGATGCTACGCATGGGTTTCATCGATGATGTCCAAACCATCCTCGGTGCCACACCGCCGCGCTGCCAGTGCGCCTTGTTCTCCGCCACCATGCCGCCGGCAATCCGCCGGGTGGCTAATAAATATATCGGCGACGCCGAAGAGGTGCAGATCGCCTCGCGCACATCCACCGTTGATCAGATTGAGCAACACTACCTGATGCTGCGCAGCAACCAGAAGTTTGATATCTTGAGCCGCATCCTCGAAGCCGAGGACTACAATGGCATCATCATCTTCGTCCGCACCAAAACCGCCACCACCGAACTGGCCGAGCGCCTCGAAGCCCGTGGTCATTCAGCAGCAGCCCTCAATGGTGACCTCAGCCAACAACTACGTGAGCGCACCATCGATCGCCTCAAAAAAGGGACCATCGATATCGTTGTCGCCACCGATGTCGCCGCCCGTGGCCTCGACGTCACCCGAATCAGCCACGTCTTCAACTACGATATCCCTTTCGATACCGAAGCCTATATTCACCGTATCGGCCGCACCGGTCGCGCCGGACGTACCGGCAAGGCGATCCTGTTTGTCTGTCCGGCAGAGCGGCGCCTACTCAAAGCGATTGAGCACGCCACCAAGCGGCAAATTCCGGCCATGCCTGTACCCAGCGGTGAGCAAATTGGCGCTCGACGCATTGCCGCCTTTAAAGCGAAACTTCAAGACACCTTGGACAACCAAAATCTGGTACCCATGCGTGCGTTGATCCATGAGTTGACCGACCAGAACGATATCGACATCGCCGACCTGGCCGCCGCCCTCGCCTACCAGATTCAGGAGAAAAAGACCCTGTTTCCGAAACTGTCCAAGATCCAAACCCCATCGCTGGACGACCGCAAACAGCGCGGCAGTGGCAACATCGGTAGCGGCGGCAGCAAACCGGAACGGAAGCATAGCACCGAGCCCATGAACCGTTACCGCTTGGCCGTCGGTCGTCGGCACAACATCACGCCGCGCGATATTGTCGGCGCCTTCACCAACGAAGGGAAGATCAACATCCGCACCATCGGTCGAATCAGCCTTTATACCGAGCACTCCACCGTTGAACTGGCTCAAGACCTGCCGCCACAGTCGATCGAAAAATTGCAGGGGATCAAACTGCGCCAACACGACATCAAGCTCCAACCGATGAGCGACAGTGCGCCTTCACGCGACAAAAAACCTTTTAAAGGGAAGAAAAGTGCTCCGCGCACCGAGCGCGACAAAGGGGCACCAAGCGGTCGCAAAAAGAGCGGCAGCAAACCCTTTGTTCCAAAGAAACACCGTTGATGGCGTCACAAAAATTCATTTTTACAAAAACATCATCGTTAACTATTCAGCACAACTATAGATACACTGGCAACGCCCATGGAAAGGGTATCTGCCGCCCGGATGGCGGCAGTTAAGTACCCATGGATGGGCTTGACACGTCCCTTGGAATGGGCGTTGCCAGTGTATCGGGCTGAATAGTTACATCATCGTTAAATAAAACAGCCCACAGCAACGAATGCTGTGGGCTATTTCTTTTTCACCAAGGAGAGATTCATGGTTCTCGATACCAGCACCGTCGTCCTTATCTGGGGCGCACTTTCCGGTTACGTAATTTTACGCTCACTGGACAGTCTGCTGGCGGCATTATTCTGCCTGCATGGCTTGCTGATGTGCCGCTGGAAACGACTCGTCAACAAGGAAACGCCGGGCCAGATTGCCTACGATATTATTCTCAACCAACTTTTTAAAGCTGGCATTTTAGGCCTGGTACTCGTCTACATCCTTGAGCAGGGCAACAATTTCATCTGGAACGAATTCAGATTTAGCTATCAAGGTAGAGACGGCCTGCTCTGGGTAGCAGCGGCCGGAACGGTTGCCATTATCTTCTTGCTGCCAACATGGCGCAGGCTGGTTGTGGCGTGGAAAATCACCCACGAAGTTGGCTATGCTCACAAACGGCAACGGACCTATCTGTTGCGCAAATAGCTAACCCTCATTCCTCACAAACAATCTAGCAAACTTGAATTGCCCGGTAGTGCCCCCCCAGCTTACCTCTGCCGATGATGACATTCGATGACTGATCAATATTAATCAAACCCAAGGTCAAGTTCGCGGGTTTCGTCCCGCAGCCGACGTACTTTCTTTGAATAGGCCCCAAAGAAAGTACGCAAAGAAATGGCCTTGAAAACCAAAGTAACCAACGGTGGAGCTAACGGATTCTGTGTGCGGATTGCGTATCTAGCCGAACTGCGGGGCGGGCCTGATCTCTTGCGGCCCGCACGTATTTGATTGACAATATTTCATCATGAACAGTAGTACATGTTGTTTGTTGGCTTATCGCTCTCTACTTTTTCCGTGGCACCGCTATGCAGAACCCTGTTGGTGCGACACCATCCAATCAGTCCATATTTCCTGAACCACTCAGCGCCCCGTCTCGCGTTGCGTCTGACAACTGAGACAAAACGGCGCCTCCGGTCGTGCCTTGAGCCTACCACAACCGATCTCCTCTTCACAGGCGACACACCAGCCATACTCATCGCGACCAATCCGTGCCAGGGCTGCTTCAATCTGCCCAAGGCGCTGTTCGGTCGAACGCCGATTAGCCTGAGCCATACTCTGTTGCTGCATCTCGTCCATGCGCGACAATCGCCCGATGGGCTTGTCAAGATCGACAGGTTGCGATTGCTCGGCGCTCTCGGCGAGTAACTGCCGCAGCTCCACACGCAGCTGTAGCAATTGTTGATGCAATTCTGCCAGCTGGGCGCTGGTCAACTCTTCATCCATGGCGGCTACTTGGTTTTTTCCCAGTCAGCCATAAATTTAGCGATACCGACATCGGTTAACGGATGCTGAGCCAGCTGTTTCATGACCGAAAACGGGATGGTGCAGATATCGGCCGCAACCAGCGCTGAATTGAGAATATGCAGCGGATGACGAACGGAGGCGACAATGATCTTGGTGGTATAACCGTAATTGTCAAAGATGGTGCGAATCTGCTCAACCCCTTCGAGGCCATCATGACCGACATCATCGAGGCGACCGACAAACGGAGACACATAGGTCGCACCGGCTTTCGCCGCCAGCAGCGCCTGCAACGGTGAAAAGATCAGGGTAACGTTGATTTTAATCCCTTCAGCACTGAAGATCCGCGTCGCTTTAAGGCCCTCTTCGGTCATCGGCACCTTGATGACAATGTTGGGGTGTATCTGCGCCAGCTCGCGACCTTCACTGACCATCCCTTCGGCATCAAGGGCAATCACTTCCGCCGAGATCGGACCATCGACGATCCCGGTGATTTCGGTGATCACCTCTTTGAAATCGCGCCCGCTTTTAGCGATCAGCGACGGATTGGTGGTGACGCCATCGACCAGACCGAGTTCATTGGCCTGCTTAATCTCATCAACAAGGGCGGTATCGATAAAGAACTCCATAACTCCTCCTTCGAGATCGGCCTACAGACCGTCTCTTTCATGACTTATGTTTAAAATCCTGTAAACATTCTTTACTACAAAATTGATAGTGCTCACCGCGAATTTTTTTTCGGATCACTTCGGTTTCGGGAACATAGGTACCACATTGCGAACAGGGTACCATCCGATCAGGATCTGCTGAACGGGACGAAGACGACGAGCCGCCGCCAAGCATCCGCAACAACGCAGTAAAAACGGTATAACCGAGAAAAACAAATATAAAAAGCAAGACAAGACGGACAATCATATTACCACTGCTCCTCAATACACTGCACACCACCATCCGACGGCAATTGCGCCAAGAGTGTTTTAATCGTTTGATGTAAACGGGGATGAACCAGCTCGGCTGCCAACTGACACAGCGGTTCGAGAACAAAACGACGCTGATGCAAGCGGGGATGTGGCAGCTGCAGAAACGGGGTATCAATCAAGGTATCGCCGTACAGCAACAGATCGAGATCGAGAGTGCGCGGCCCCCAGCGTTCCAACCGTTCTCGACCGGCCTGCAGTTCCAGATCCAGACAGAGCCGCAACAGTGCTTCAACATCCAGACGGGTCTCGACCTGAATCACCGCGTTGAGATAGTCCGGCTGACCGGGTGGCCCTCCCAGCGGGGCGGTCTGATACAGTGGTGAGCTGGCCAGCACCCGCACCCCATGCTCGGCAAACTGTTGGCGAGCCCGGACAAAAGTGGGCCGACAATGACCCATATTGGCGCCAAAACCGATATAAGCCTCGACCTTTTTTTCATCTGCCATCGATCAATCCCCTATTTTAACTTGGCAGTATGACAAACTTTCCAGTAGCCTGCGGGACAACTGCTGACAAGGAGACCCCTCATGAGCTTGATCCTCACCCTGGCCATCGACAATTTGGATCGCAGTGAATTTTTCTACCGCTCACTGCTCGGCTTGTCCGTGGAACGATTCCGCCCCAAGGACAGCAATCACGAACTGCTGCTGCTCAACCAGGGTGATGCCACCGTGCTGCTGCGCGAAGCCGATCTGCTTGAAGCGCAACATCCCGCAGCATTTCAACATCTGCAACGTCAACCACGCGGTGTTGGTTTTTCTCTCGACTTTCAGGTCGACAACCTCAAAGCCATCTGTTCCAGCTTGGGAAAACACCAGCTCTGCACGCTGTACGAACTGGATGATCGCCAGCACGGCATCAGCGAACTGTGGCTATACGATCCCGATAATTACCTGATTATCCTCACCCAGATTGATAAAAAGCCTGGTTAGCCACGGACCCACAGTAGAGTAGAGAGCAAACCAGCCACAGTGCTGACTTGCTCCCCCTCGTCAAACCGGACATGCGGTTTTCCCGCATCCGGCTTTCCTATTGCCTTCTCATCATTACTATCAGGAAAGCCCGCTATAATTGCACCAGCCCTAAGTTTCCATACAGGTGCTGATACCACGTTTCCCCTTTTCGTGGACGATAGGGGCGCTGACTTCGACGTTTCAGGTGTTTGGTAAGCCGTCGCTGGACAAACCAGTTCATTTCCCGATAACTCTTACGCGGGTACCCTTTACTGAAGTAGCCTGCCCAGCCATTGAGTTGTCGGTTGAGTTGGGCTATCAGTTCGGGGATCGGCACGTGCGAGGTTTTGGGTTGTAGCTGTTGTCTAACTTTCTCTCGGCGTCTTGCACAGGCTTCTTTGCTGGGAAATAGGTTGAGATATCTCTTGTCCCGCCCTCGAAGGTCTTTATCGTACCGGTAGCTGTACCCCAGAAAGTTGAGGGTGGCTTTGGGTTCGCGTAGATTGACTATCTTGGTTTTATCGCGGTTTATAGTGAGTCCCATCCAGTCTTCAGCAATGGCTTCTACCCAATCGGTTATTCCTGTGCCTATATACCGTGCCATGATGACGAAGTCATCTGCGTAGCGGATGATTCTGGCGTTGGCAAATTGGGCAGGTCCTCCTTTTTGGTGAAAGCGTTTGTCAAACCAGTGCAGGTAGAGATTGGCGAGCAGTGGTGAGATGACTCCTCCTTGTGGGGTGCCTTCTCCCTTGCGTTGCCGTGGCTTTGTTTTCCCGCCTTTTTCTTCTATTGGGGCTTTGAGCCATTGGCGTATGAGCTTGAGTACGCTGCGGTCTGTGATTCGCATTTCCACGCATGCCATTAGCTTGTCATGGGGAATGCTGTCAAAGTAGGCTTTTAGATCGGCATCGTAGATGGCGGTCCGGCCTTGGTGCAGTTGCTCGGTTATGGCATCCAGTGCTTGGTGGGCACTGCGTTTGGGGCGAAATCCATAGGATGTGTCGAGGAAATCTGCCTCAAATATCGGCTCCAATATCAGTTTGGTGGCGGTCTGTACGACGCGATCACGTAGAGTCGGGATCCCGAGTGGGCGTTCCCCTCCGTTTGCCTTCTCTATCATGACGCGTTGTACGGCTTGCGGGCGATAGCACTTTTCTTTCAGGGATTGGTGTATCTCTTCCAGAAAGGCGTCTTCTCGTTCAGGGTTGGCCTGTATCGTTTTGATACTTACGCCGTCCACGCCAGGACTGCCATTGTTAGTGACAACCTGTTCCCATGCCGCTGCAAGCACGTCTTGCCGGTAGATTCGATCATACAGGGCGTAAAATCGAAACTTCGGCTCCTGTTTCGCTTTGATGTAAAGTTTCTTCCTCAGCGTGAAGAGAGGTTCAGGCAGGCTTTTATGGTTGACCATAAATGCCTCGGGTATCTCTACCCGTCCCTTTTCCGTAGTGGGCGTGTTTTCTGCCAAGCGGCTTCTCCTTCTGATTTCAAAACGTGACAATAGCGAGGTGACTTCGCTCCACCCACATTACATGGGCTTCTTCACTACTATTCACCTCTCCGACTCCCGACAGGCAAATCGACAAGGTTATGTCTTCCCTTGCGACCACTGAAGTACAACTTCCAGCCTGACGGGTCTCCCGAGTTCCCAATCATTCTTTCATGGCACGCCATCCGCTTTGACTCCGATGGATTGGACTGCTGCTTCTGCTGATTGCTTCACAGTCCATGCTGGTTTCACCAAATCCGAGAGGCTGACCATCCATAAGGAACTTAACGAAGCTCATTTCGGTTCACGCTTGCGCATTACGGCTTACCATTTTGTTGTCTGACACTTGCATGTCTTTGTTTCGCCTGTCATAGACAAAACCGGTCTCGCTCCCCGTGCTTTGTTATCTCCGCACGACAGACCGCAACTACCTGTCCAATCAGCAATTGACAGGGCAAGCTCCTTTCAGCTTGCGAGAATGACCGAGCTTGGCTCGGCGCACC
>JAGGYC010000052.1 GCA_021162745.1 Desulfuromonas sp.
ATACCGACCTGCCATTGAAGTTTCCTTCGGCAGCTCGGCTGTCATCTCTCCGTCATTTTCCGCTGTTTACGGAGCCGGATCCGTTGCTTTCCGTCCTCCCCTCTCGGGAAGTTTGGCCTTTCGAATGAATATGTATACGCTCACTTATATCACCGGTAAAAGGGATGTCAATTTTTTATAATATTAAAAAAAAGACCACACAACGGCGACTTAGCCCGTCGGTCAACATGAACCATACTTTTAAAGGCTGAACAACACTACGGTATCTTCGATATCAGTTGAAATTTACCAGCAGTTTTCCCGCCGAAATGGATGAAAAACCCAATGATTTCGGGTTAGATAACCGCATCGAAATCGGTAGCATAAAGTGTCAGGGATAAAAAATTAACGGCACTTTTATCATGATTTTCACCTTAGCCGACATTACGTGAACGCAACAAACTCTGCCACCAGCTTGAAATACTCCCGCGCATTGACGAACATGATATCGTTATGATTCCCCTGCTCAAAAATTTTGAGCGTTTTCCGTCCAACAGCCCAGTCATACAAACGTTGTCCATGACTGACATCAACCAGCCCGTCATTGCGGGTATGCAGCACCAGAACGGGGCCGGGATATTGGGCCAATTTGCGCTGATGATTCAAACGACTCTCAACTTCATTACTGAACTCTTCGCTACTGACACCCAGTTCCTGGGGATCGACACGCAGCAACAGCCGCTCCAGAACATCAGCAACGCCGCTCTCCAGAATCAATCCCGCAGCCTGGGGAAATTGCGCCGCCGCTTCAAGCGCAAAAATCGAGCCGACACTGCGGCCGAAAAAGATCAAATCCTCTGCCGAACGCTGCAACGCTTCTATGGTCGGGACAACATCCTCCAGCATCTTTCCCAACTGTGCATGCCCGGTCGATTGCCCGTAACCACGCAGTTCAGCCAGAAAACAGTTGCAGCCCATCTGCTGAATCAAGTGAACAAAATCCCCCTGCCAGTCATCGACAATTTCACCATTGCCGTGAAAGTGGATCAACGTCTTCGCAGCCGGATCGATTTCATGATAACTGCACGCCAATCGGGCATCGCCGCAATCGACCCAGAACGGATCGGCAAAAGATCCCGCGCGCGGGAAAAAATAGCGTTCACTGATCAATGGATGGTTCAATAAATCTGCCATGCTACCGCCTCCTAAAAAACTCTTTGTTCATGCTTAGGAGGCTGTCAGACTTAGCAAGAATCTACTGCGAAACCGTCTGATCGGCGCATATTCCCTCACATTTTCGACAAATAGGCTAGCTATTCGCCTTCAAATGTTCGAAAATCTGCTCTCGACCAGCCAATTTCTCGCTACAATTCGCTAAGTCCGACAACCTCCTGGCACAGGATCTACAATCATCGGTATGACTTTAGCAAAAGACACCCCACTCAACACCCCAAATACCCTGTTCTGCACCCGTCCCTTCGAATGGTTCGAAATCCATCCAAACGGCGATGTTTTCCTCTGCTGCCCGACCTGGCTAAAACGACCGATCGGCAACCTTCTGAACCAATCTATTGCTGAGATCTGGAACAGCCCAGTCGCCCTGGAAATTCGCAAAAGCATCCTGAATGGAAGCTTTCACAATTGCAATAAAAAGCGCTGCCCTTTTCTCACAACACAAACAGCCCCCGTCACCAGAGCCATTCCGGGAAATGATGCGGAAATTACCGGGAGTTGGAACAAAAAAACGGCAATCATCAACGAACCGCCCAAAAAGCTGAATCTCTGCTACGACCACAGTTGCAACCTGGCCTGCCCGAGCTGCCGCCGTCAACCATTACAGGCCACCGGGCCACAACTGGAACGGGCCAGACGGATCAGCGACATTATCCTTGATCAACTGATCCCCACCGCGCAAGAGATAACCTTGAGCGGATTCGGCGATCCCTTCGGCAGTCCGACCTATCTGGATCTGTTGCAGCGCCTGAATCGGAGCAACGGCAAGCTGCCGAACATCAGGCTCCACAGTAACGGCCAGCTCTGGACAAGAAAACGCTGGGAGGGTCTGGCCAACCTGCACCAGCGGGTGACCGAAGCGGAAATATCCGTGGATGCCGCCACCGCTGTGACCTACGCGACAAATCGACGGGGAGGATCTTTCGCCCAGTTGCTCGAAAACCTTGACTACCTGGCCGGGCAGCCGTTCCGCCTGACCCTGAGCATGGTCGTACAAACCAACAACTATCGGGAGATTCCGGCATTCGTCGAACTTGCGGAAAAATTCCAGGCGGAAGTCTACCTGAGCCGACTCGTTAACTGGGGCACCTTTGAACACACAGATTTCATGCAACGGGCTGTTCACCTGCCGACCCATCCTCAATATCGCGCCTTTCGGGAATTGGTCGATGAACTCAGGGAGCGAAAATCCGTCAGGCTCGGCAATCAGGGGCTGCTACCGGATGAGGCATAAGCTAAAAGCTCATGTTTTTCTTTCAATGCAGAGACCTGCAGCTCAGGCATCTTAACCTCTGAGCTTGCTGCACATCGATTTTTGTCGCATCCACCAATGACAAAGGGGAGTACCCTTTTAGAGAGCCTCCCCATTTTTGTGTTTTTAGACATCAACAGTTTTGCTCATTCAAGTCATGGATTCAGTAGCTCTTGGAGATGTACTGCGGGTTCATTGTTTTGTTCAGGGCATTAATGAGCTCTGTTTTTTGCAGCTTGACGTAAGGGGTACCCCAACAGTGACCAAACTTTTTCCACACAATTTGAGCAACGACTCCTGCATCTGACTGAAAAACCAGTTTCAATGTGGAACGAGTGTCGTCGTATCTGTCTTCATACTCAGAGACACAGGTCATCTGATAGCGAGCAACCAGTTCCTGTTCAATGATTTCCAGACAACTCTCAGGATCCGTTTCTGTAGCGTTGAGTTTAAATCGAACTCGAAATAATTCATCTTGATAAAAATCGTATTGAGGTTGCGTGATTACGTAACCACAGAAGGATAATGGATCAGTTAAGCGAGTATAGGAAGCGACCATGAAATTGTGCTGGTTCGGGTCGCTGGAGCAAGCTCCCCTGACACACTGCATCTGATTTGTCGGAGAAAAACCTAGCTCCGACAAATCGAATTCATAGCTGTTCCAATGGTCATCCGCAGAGGCACTGGACAGCATTACAATCAGCACTACGATGCACAGAATTATTTTTTTCATCGCTCGATTTTCCCTCCATCGAACATATTTTCTGAAATTTTTCGAAATTTACCAGTATTAATATTTGCATTTTAACTGTTTGATGCAATTTTGTCCACCCTAGGAGGCTGTCGGGCTTTGCGGATCGCAACGAGAAATTGACTGGTCGAGGGCAGATTTTCGTAGATTTGAGAGCGAATAGCACCGCTATTTGTCGAAAATTTACGGAGATATGGACCGATCAGGCAGTTTCGCAGTAGATTCTTGTAAAGTCCGACAGTCTCCTAGCCTGGATTTGTCACAGAGATCATAACGAGAGGCTGCGAGGCGCAACAGACATGGTGGATACTGGTATCGGAGTAGATTGCTTGTGCGAAATGCGGGCTAGTTCCGAGAACAGGCTATCTAACGATCAATCCATTTTTCTAGCCACATTTTTTACATTTGCCTGCCGAATACGGCAACAGCGGTGAGATTTATGTGTACCTGCGCCGCCGTATCAGAAATGTGTTATGTCGACAATGTCCGCATTGTTGGGCAATGATTTTTCTGCTGTGGCAGTCAGCATAACCATTGAAAAGATCGCCCCAGAAAAGATCGCAATGCTTTGAGTGAAAAAGGGAGCACCCCGACTGGGTGCTCCCTTTTTCCATAGTATCACCAGGCGGTATAATAACCGATCAGACCGACCAGCAGGCCGACGGCGAAATTAATGGCCTTGACCCGGAAAAAATCCTGCCGTGATTCAGCCAGTAAAGGAAGCATACCATGGCCATCCTGTACAATAGAGCTGGCCAGCAGCACGCTGAAAGGGGTGGCCCCTTGAGCATAGAGGGTAAGAAACACCAAGTGAGGGCCTGATTCGGGAATCAATCCGACCAAACAGGCAACCAACAGCATCAACAGTTGGTTGGCCTGCATCCAACCGCCGAGGTTGAGATAGTCGACCAGCAGGTGCATGAGCAAGATGGCTCCAAACGTCCAGGCAAAAACACGGGGGATATGCACCTTGGCAACATGCTCCCAAAGGTGTGCCGTTAGAAAATGGTCAGGAACGGTAGAAACGATAAATAGGCCAATAGCGGATGTTAGCAACAGGGTTATACGGATCCAGTTCCAGACGGGTGGTCCGAGTTGACCGCCGAGCAGACCGAAGACAAACAGGCTCAGGGCAAGTACCAGCACAGCACGGTCAAGGGTGCAATGTTTCCATTGCGCTACAATCTGTCCCCGAGGGAAACAGTCGCAAGGCACCTCTTCCTGGTGTAACTCAAATTTATGCCCGCCGACTGCCCCTTGATCTGTTTTTTCAGTGAACAGGGCATCGGTCAGGGCCCCAGCCACCAGCCCCACCACAAGCAGGAGCAGAAAAATAATCACGGCGGCAGAAGGAACCAACGTCAGCATAACAAACGATTCATCGCCACTGGTAGCGACCATGGCGGCCACCAGCGCTCCGAGGGATACCACCCGGTGAGAATACAGGGAAACAACCGCAAACGCTCCCAGGCAACCGGGCGTCGCACCAAGAAAAGCGGCCAGCAGATACTGTTTCCAGAGACTGCCGCGCAGGCCGCTCTGCCACATCCCCTGGCTAAGCACATTCAGATATTCGATAACCAGCATCATCACGAAGACAAAACCAGTGATCATCAGCGCGTGACTTAAACTTTCATTGAAAAATGCAATCATGGTCAGCGCTCCTCATCCTCTTTGACAACTCCCCATCACACTGGTTCTCAAGTGGAAACAAAGAGGTTCTTTACAAATCCACTTACGCGGAAACCTCCATCCTTAACATAAACTTCAGCCCCATTCGCTCGTTGATGCGTCAGAACCGTCCCGAGAAACCCAAGATGACATTCTAACTTAATTGCTTTTAAGAAAAAATAAAAAAAATGGCGAGGAACCTATTAAGGTTGCTCGCCATTTTAAATTGGTGGAGGCGGCGGGAATCGAACCCGCGTCCGAAAATTTTTCACGTAAGGCGTCTACATATATAGTCTATGATTTTAAGTTTAACCGGATGCAGCCCCCACAGACAGGCTCTTACACCAGGCGATTCTGTTTAGATCTCATTGTTGAACCACAGACTTGAACAACAACCAGCCTACTAAATTGACGTCGCTAGAAACCCGTAGGCACTGTGACTAGCGACGTAGCAGACTATGCTGCTAGTGCGTACGAAACGTCAGTATCGGCGTTTGTATATAATGGGCTTTTTTACGGAGCCTGCCCACTCCGACATGCAACCTTAGCTTCCAATCCCCGTCGAAACCTTGGCGCCCCCCTTTCCTATATCTATATTCTTATTCAGTTTATGTTTACTTAATAACAATATCATAAAAACGGCGCAAAATCAAACATTTTGGTATTTACTATTAACGGTTCTCTTTAAATATTTTCGCGACTTCACGAGCAGCCTGTTTCTGCTTCAGGCTCTCTCGCTTGTCGTGCAATTTCTTACCGCGACCGACACCGATCTCCAGCTTAACACGACCGTCCTTGAAGTAGATTTTCGTCGGCACCAGAGACAGCCCTTTTTCATCGACCTTACGAGCCATCTTGGCAATCTCTACTTTGTGCAACAGCAGTTTACGCACCCTGGTTGGATCGTGGTTCTCACGGTTGCCCTGCTCATAGGGGCTGATGTTCATATTGTTGATAAACATCTCGCCATTTTTGATGCGGCAGAACGATTCCTTGATGTTGACATTGCCCAGGCGCAACGATTTCACCTCGGTGCCGACCAGCACGATTCCGGCTTCGTAAACCTCATCAATCTGGTACTCATGATAGGCTTTTTTATTGGTGGCGATGATTTTAATGCCCATGGGCGACTATGCTACCTTTTATCGACAGAATCAATGCTGATCTGCCGTTTCTAAAATTTCAACAATACGGGCCAGTGATGTCTGGACCACAGCCTGGCGACCAAAGCGAAACACGCCGAGGGTTCCCACCATAAAAGCACCGCCGATCAATAACGACAGCAACGCAGCAGGGATACCAACGGGTAACAGGCTGGCGATAAAATAACCGACTGCCAGGCCGAGTGCAAGCATGATAAACGAGATAATGTATAAAAATGACTGGGAATCGGCAATCCCGGCCTTGGTTTCCACTTCGACACGCACGGTATCACCCACTCTGGCATAGAGCAGATTATCCGCTATCAGCCGTTGGCGGCCATCGCTACCGCTCTGGCAGCAACCTCCTGAAGCTCCGCAACCGCTACAGCCCTCCCCTTTTTCACAGCTGACGATGGCCAGCCGTTTCTCACGCAGTTCGGTAACGACACCGGTTTCCGTGATGGTGGTCTGTTGCTCCAGTAGTGGCTCCAGAGTCTGTTTCAGATTTTCCTTCAGCGTTGGTTTCAGGTTTTCCTTCAGCATGGCACATCCTTCTTATTTTCCGCCTGATTTTCCTCTTGTTTCCCTGCTTGATGGCGGATGGTTCCGTTGATCACGACCAAGGATACATCGTTATTGCGCTCACGGTCACATAAAAAAGGATAGATCCGATCAAGTTCGGGCAAGTGCTGCGGACTCAAAACCTGAAAGCTGGCGCGGGTGTTAACGGCAAGATGGCCGGTGTCGGAAAAACCAAGAGCCTGAGCACCACCGATGGTCGCCATATGCAACAGCTGCTGCGCGCTGAGTTGACCGGAGAACCAGTCGAGAGCAAAGGCCATCTCATCCCACATGGACAATGACTCGTTACTGGCGAGGCTGTCAGTACCCAACGCCAGCGGAACTCCGGCGCGAAGGTAGGCAGCGGCAGGCGCAACACCGCAGTTGAGTTGGGCATTGGAACGCGGACACAGCACCATACTGCAGCCGGAATCGGCCACGGCGGCAATCTCGTTGTCGTCAAGGTAGACACCATGCACCAGTAACGTACCAGGATTTAAACCACCAGCCCGTTGCAAAGCTGCCAGCGGACGGATGTTACGTGGCTGGGACAGATGGTGCTGCCAACCGACAAAGGGATAAAGCAGTTCAGCCATCGGGCCACGATTGTGCTGCAAATACTCCATTTCGTCGGCAGATTCAGCAATATGGATCGAGCTGCGCAGATGATGACTGGTGGTGTAGCGATAACTCTGCTTGAGCAGGTCTTCACTCACGGTGTAAGGGGCATGGGGAGCGGCTCCCCAGTGAGCGTCGGGCCAGTTCTCAATGCAATGGTCCAGGCGCTGCCATTGTGAGTAGACCCGCTGCGGGTCCTGGCCAAGCACTTCGATAAAACAGCGTCCAGGCAGTTGCTCAGCAACGGTGGCATAAAAATCCGGCGTCGCCAGAACATCTCCCAGCAAACCACAACCGCTAGCCAACGACTGCTCCAATCCCGCCAGCCACGAACGACGATAACGTTCGACATCGACACCGAGAGCGATTTTAATACGAATCAGGCGCAGAATCCAATCGGTAAAGGTCGCGGCCTCAGCTTGCGGCTGTGCTGTTTCGACGGCCCACTGGGCAAAGTCACTCAATTCGAGATGGGTGTGGGCATTGACCAGGGTCGGCAGCAGGATGCTGTCGCCGAAGTCGACCACTTCGGCCTTGGGGAATTCGATTTTGAGGGATTGAGTGCTACCTACGGCGACAATTTGTTCACCATCGACAACAATAGCGCCGTTTTCTTGTGCCGAACTCGATACCGGTACTAGGTAGCGGCTCTGGTAGAGTTTCATGAGCCCTCCCCTAGTACTCTGTCTTGGGAATAAAGTATGTTCGCCATCAACGGATAGCGGTTCACAAAAGATTGCATATACAGACGCTGCTGAATCATGATTAGTTAGATAAACAGACAAACAATGGCGTCACACCAACAGGGTTCTGCATAGCGGTGCCACGAAAAAAGTAAAGAGCGACTCAGGCACCAAATTATTCAATGCCGTAGCACAGAAAAAGAGAAAACTCAGTCGACCTAAAGGGCGACTTGCCGCCAAGGTGAAGCATAACGGAAACAGACACATCGTAAGTGGGTCTGCGCCCCCCGGAGGGCCGGTTTTCAAAGCCATTTCTTTGCTCACTTTCTTTGGGGCTTTGCAAAGAAAGTGTGTCGGCTGCGGGACGAGACCCGCGAACGTGACCTTGGTTATAAGAGGTTTCGGATTAGCAGGTGTCGGGTTACGCTCCACTAACCCGACCTACAAA
>JAGGYC010000109.1 GCA_021162745.1 Desulfuromonas sp.
CGCAAGTGTTTGATAAAAGTGACGATTATGGTTCATAGGTACATTAAGTCGGCGGAGGAAGGGTAGAGGCGCACACGGGCAATTTCACCAAAAAAGAAAGAAGCAGAAGCGGAACTGGGAAAGATTCTTTCTGTAATTGCGGAAGGCAAAAGCACTTTAAATAAAATAAAGAGATATTCCTGGAGTGAAGCGGTAGAAGAATTTGAGGATTGGTACACGGTTAATAGGCCAAAATCGATCCGCATGTATTCTTACACTGTGAAAATGCTGTCAAAGTTTTTCCCCCCGAATACACACCTTAACGACCTACTTCCTAGCGATATTGAAAAGTACAAAAAAAATAGAGTAAGCGATGGGGTTTCAAACTGCACAATCAACAAGGAGATCATGACAGTCAAGCGTATGTGTAACTTACTGCTTGGTTTTAATCCTGTCGCATCAGTGGAAAAGCTAGAAGAAGATGGTGAGCGAGTAAGGGTACTCACAAAAGAAGAACAAACAGCGCTGTTTGAGGAGGTACGCTCAAGCCATTTGCGCGTAGCTATCCATATTGGGCTAAATACCGGCTTACGCAAAAAGAATGTAATAAAGTTGCGCTGGGACGATATCATTTGGGATGAGGGCGTGATCAGAACCAGGCTCGTCAAGAAAAAGAGCAATCCATTAATCACAATCCCAATGACGAAGAAGCTCCAAGAAGAGCTATCGCTTTATCGCAATGAACAGCAAGCCGCCATCACCAACGCTGAAGAAAGGGCCGAACAGGAAATAGGCTCACGCCGAACAAAAGCCCTATCTGTGGCCAGAAATGCGAGAAGCGCAGCAGGGTCGCCACACTTATTCCCGTCACCGCGAAATCCCCAGCAAGCAATGAGAGCCGATGCCAATATTGGTTTCACCTCTGCCTGCAAGCGTGCCGGCATTGAGGATTTCCGTTTTCATGATCTGCGCCATACATTCGCCAGCAACTTTGCCATGGCTACCGGCGACCTTGGGGCACTGAGAGAACTGCTCGGGCACAGTGATATCAAAATGACCATGCGCTATAGCCACTTCAGTACAGATCACAAGAAAGCCAGAATGGCACAATTTGAGTCTGCCATGTCCTAACCATACCCGAAAAACAGTATAAAAAGGCGCAGTTCCGATACCCGGCTGCGCCTTTTGTTGTTGTAGTTTTGTTGTAGGTGTTATTTGCGGCACACCGTATTACACCGCACTACAGCGTATAAGTACCTGATTTTAAAGAATTACATATCATGTGCAATTTCAACAACTTACAACACATCATGTGTTTTGCAATATTTACACAAAGAAAAAGCCCTGTAGAAACAGGGCTTTAGCTGTTGTTTTATGGAGCGGGAAACGGGATTTGAACCCGCGACCTTCAGCTTGGGAAGCTGGGCGGGCATCTTCCAAACACATCCTGAAACCTTCTTAAATATTCGCTAACCACCCTGTTTCTGTGGGTTTTGCCTTGTGTTGTTCTTCGGAATGCTTCATAGTGTTTCGCATCTTTTCTGCCCATTGCGCGGCTAACAGAGGAACCCCAACAGGAACCCTGACATGTTTACTGATCGTTACATCAAATCCCTTGAGCCCAAGAAGTCTCGATACGAAGTCCGCGAGGGCAACGGTTTCGCAATTCGCGTATTCCCTAATGGTAAAAAAACCTTTTGCTACATTTACGACATTCAGGGCCGCCGCCGGAGAATGACTCTAGGGCCATACCCCGGAATCAAACTGGCCGAGGCACGACGTCGCCATGCTGATGCACGGGCGTTACGGCTCCAGGGCGTTGACCCTGCCGCCAAAGTGGCGACCATTACATCAATGACCGTGGCTGAACTCAGTGAATACTATCTGGAAAAGTACGCCAAGCCAAATAAAAAGAGTTGGCACAATGACGCCTACGTCATCAAGCGTGAAATCATCCCAACTATTGGTGATCGTGAAATTCAGGATGTTACCAGGCGTGATATTGTGCTGATGCTGGAAAAGATTGTTGATCGCGGCGCACAGCGCTGGAGCACCATCACGTTGACCATCACCCGGCGGATGTTTGGCTTTGCTGTTGACCGCGGGCTGCTGGATCACTCCCCCGTCGATGGTGTCAAAGCCATGGCGGCGGACGTAAAAAAAGATCGCTGGCTTGATGATGATGAAATACGCGCCCTGTGGCACTGGCTGCCGCAGAGTGGCATGTCCGATCCGGTACAGCGAGCCATAAAGGCGATATTGGCGAGCGGTTGCCGCTGCAGCGAGGTGCTGAGGATGGACTGGTCGGAGGTTAACGGAGATTGGTGGACCATCCCCGCAGCGCGGATGAAGAACGGACGGGAACATCGGGTACATATGACCCCCCTGCTCCGCGAGCTGTGCGGACCGCCGGGAAAACACGGTCTCGGCTTCGGTTCGGCTACTACCGGCAAGGCGATGCTCCACACCAGCGCCTCACAAGCCCTACGCCGCGCCATCAAAAAATACAACAAACAGGACGACATTGAACCGCTGGAGTTTTTTTCACCCCGCGACCTGCGCCGCACCTGTGCTACGCACTTGGCAAAAATGGGGGTCAATGAGCATATTATCGGCAAGGTTTTGAGTCATACGGATCAAAGCGTGACGGGCATTTACAACCGCCACGCCTATGACGCCGAAAAACAACAGGCACTGAGCCAATGGGCTGAGCGCCTGCGTGAGATCGTGGACGGGTTGGTTATTTAGTCTGTGCTGACCTCATGTATTTTTTTGGCTAGTCTTTCCATCAACCTAAATGTATTCGCATGCCCAGCATGACCAAGCCATGACCTTGCCGACCTCAACAACTCATCTCGTCTAAGCTTCCCTTTTCTGTACAGCAGCACCTTGCGTCTCATCTTGCGTACAGAATCTTTGCGCAATAGCCGATGTGTTGGCCATATTTTATAGCCCAAAAAATCCAATGCTCGGCCCCTGTGGAGGGCAACAGGAAAGACTTGAGTTTTGCTGTTGGTAATCAGCCTTAACTTATCGGCGAGAAACTGCTCAACGTCTCTCCGCACTTGCTGAAGGTGCTCTTTATCGTGGTGGACAACAATAAAGTCATCCATGTAACGCATGTAATGTCGCTCATGCAGCCTCTGCTTAACGAACTGGTCAAGCTCATGTAGGTAGATGTTGGCAAACAGCTGGCTGGTCAGGTTGCCGATGGGGATACCAACGCCGTCCGTGGAGTCAATGATGCCATCCAGCAGCCGCAGCGTGTCACGACAGGCGATCCGCTTACGCAGTAACGATTTAAGCACTCCATGGTCAATACTGGCGAAGTAATGGTGAATATCGGCTTTCAGCACGTATGCCTTGCCATGCTGTCGCTGTACTGCTCGCAATAGCGATTGTGCCTTGTCGGCTCCAGCATGGGTGCCTTTCCCTACACGACAGGCGTAGCTGTCGAAAATAAACCGGGCCTCCCATATTGGCTCAATAGCTGCGATCAAGGCATGCTGCACAACTCGATCACGAAACGGCAACGCAGCCACGGTTCTCAGTTTCGGCTCGTAAACAAAAAACTCTCGATACTTGCCCGTTTGGTAGCTTTTCCACATCAGTTCATTTTGCAGCTGGATCAAATTCTCTTCAAGGTGTGCCGAAAAGCGCAGCACTTCAGCCCTGTAACGTTTGCCTTTACGGGCACGTAAATAAGCAGCATGCAAAGCCTCAAAGGAGTAGACCTGCTGGTAGATATTTTTGTATGTTTTTGCCATATTGAATCCAAAAAGAACGGCAGAATCGGAGGGTCGCCAAAAAGGCTACTGCACCAACCCTGCCTGTTTATGTTTTTCGGTCGGAACCGAGGACTAGATATCCTTTTATTGTCGCACTGGAACAGCCCGCGTGCGGACTGAACTTCTGGCATTATGTAAGAGCGGGGCGAAAGCCGATATTGCTGTTCGAGTTCGAGCGCTCGTTATTGAGGTTGAGCATGAACACCCCGGCATTCGTGCCATTGTTCCAGTTCCCACCACGGATCGGCAGCCGCTATATAATATCTAGCCCTTTAATCGTGCTATTAACTACTGCCGAACCGATTTTATCCAACCGCCAACCATTCGGCCAATTTCATCGAGCATCCTGCTCCACACTTCGTACTTCTTAAACGGCAAATAACCCAGCGATTGAGCCATTCGAACTTGCGAGCGTAACAGGTCTAGCTCAGCGTCCAAATCCTGGAGTGTTGTCTTTTTGTAATAACGACGATTGCACACGACGATCAACCGCAATAACCGCCACAAGCTCTGCCTTATCTCCTGCGATAGCACGTGGCGTTCCGACTTTGGGAACTGCCGCAACGCCACGTAACCATAGGCAATCATATCTTCGGCCTTTTGCTTGACAGCCAAATCGCTCACAGACAAGACCCCGCGCTATCGCGCGATAAACAGATGACAGCCATCAGAGCACAAAAGCGGGGCGAAAGCCGATCGGGCCGTCCGAGTTCGAGCGCTCGTAAGCGAGGTAGAGCACGAACACCCCGGCATACGTGCCACGGGTCCAGCTCCCACCACGGAGCGGCAGCCGCTCACCAACGTTGCGAGCATAAATATAATCACCACCCAGCCCTGCGCCAACTGGAGCTAGGCCGAGTTGCAGCAGCCGCTCCGGCACAGTAATGCCGGCATCAGCAGCCATGGACTCGAACACGCCACCAGCATACGTGGTGCCATCGGACTGGCTGTCGATGACGGTGTCAATCTGCACGCTGCCTGCACCGGTTGCGCCAGTGGCATCATATTTCAGTGATCCAGCGGTACCCGGATCGACAAGCGAGCCATCGGCAGCTGCAATTGCACGCCATAGCGCGCTAGCAGCAGACTGATCTTTAGTGCTATCGGCAGCGTTATTGTTTTCCAGTACCTGTATTTCGCCGTCATTAATGCGCAGTCCACCGTTCCACTCGTAAACGTTGCCGTTAAGATCAGAGATACCGTCAGGGGTATGATCGTGGCTCCATGTTGCCGGACCACTGCCAGTGGCGGTACGCGCGGTGCCGCTAGTACCAAGGACAACACCATCCTGCGTTAATCTGCCGACTTCATGCTTTTGGCCAACATCGCGGCCGTAGTTGTTATTGCCACGCGGCATGGTACCGTTTTTCCAGCACCAAAGCGCAATGGCCGCCCACTCAGCGTTTGTCATCAGGTGCCAACCTGCGCCCTTATCTTTGCAGCGGGCAAGAGCGGTGTCAAAATCAACGTAGGTTGCCGGATCGTGCCCCGGTAACGATAACGCGCGCTCATCATGGATGGTCGCCTGATACTTGGCGATAAAGATCGATTTTTTTTCAACGCCGTTGACGATAAACGCCGGGTGTACACCAGTGCCCAGCGACGGGTCGATATCCTCAAGATTAAACTTCGGGATTTCGACCATTACACTGGGGTAGCCTTTATCGTCATACATGACAGTGTTCTTGCCGCCGCTTGCCGCTTCGACGGATTGGCGTAGCGCATCGGGGGTTGAGATGATTAAACTCATAATTACTCTCCTTGAGTTGGGTTATTTTCCATCGGCCACAAAAACAGCTGAACAGCAGCGACATTAAGCGGCAATGCTTGGCGCGACATAACCGGCTGGTCGTCAAATCCAAGCTCTCCACTATCGACAAAACGATGCTGCCGTGGCGGGATCACTACGCTGGCCACATAGCTGCCTGCCAGCCCTTCAGCAACCACGCCGTTATGATCTGCGGTTAAATCCACCATGGCGGTCACATCGGCCTGACGCGCTGCCAGGTCAATCGCCACCCCAGCAACAGTCAGCACCGAACCATCAAGCGCATAGTCACTCACAGGCCCCACTGCAACGTGTTTAACAATCATGTTTGGTCTCCTAATCTCTATTGATTGCGGCAACGGTGTAGCGCACGAGTACGTTGTCGGCTGTGCCGCTAAAGCCAACTTTAAAGCCGTTATCTTGCTTATCGTATGGGTACAGATCACCTACCGCCGCCCGATCCGTCGCCGACTCCACCGTCAACAGCACATCGTAATCCTGCCCCGATGGCAGGGGATACTCAAGCGGCACATAGGCACTCGGCGATGCGGTGGTCAGCCACGATTGTGGGTCGTTGATCACCCGATTATCCGTTAACGTCACGGCGCTGATGTCGTTGCCGGTGTTCCCTGCGGGGATAGTAGCGGTATAGAGCAGCATGGCTGCATCCGGCACGGTTTCGCCCAGCAGTACGCCATATTCACCTGCCCCCAAATCAGCCAAGTATGCATAGCGGGTGATAGCTTCCGTGCCAAGGTTTTCTGGCACCGCCACCTCTAAACCGTCATCCACTAATTTTGCATAGCCACCATCAATACGCGCGATACTCTCACCGCTACCCACAGTGCCGGTTTCAGACAGGTGCAAGTAGCGCACATCGGCTTTCGTGAGCACAAAACCCTTGACCACATGCTTGTTTTTGATGTGGGTAGTGCCCTGGGCAAATACGCACTTGCGAACCTCATCAATTGCTTTTTGATTCTGTGCTGTCCGCGCTAGTGCCTCCTGTACACCAACAGCCAGCGGATTGGTCTGCTCGCCGACATACTCCCGCGTTGCCAGCACCAGCGATGGATCAACCGACAGCGTCACCGCTGCCGCACTGCCGATATCGAGGTACAGCCGCAAAAACAAATCCTTGGCACTGCCGGACTCCAACACCGGCTTGTATGTTTCGGGGAACTTGGCAATGGCAAACAGATCACCATCGGCATCGAGCAGCCCGACCTCGCGGATGTACCAGCCTCCAGCCTCCGGCGGGACAACGCCCTCGGCGATCACTCGACCGGGGTTCACGGCATCGGTTTGCACCGTGCTCAAGCTGGCTCGCCATTTCTCACTGACAAGCGAAGTCTGACCAACGCTGGGCGTGTAATTACCATCGCCCACGGCAATATCAGCCAGGTTGATTGAATCCTCGCTGGCCGCAGCTGCCGCCAACTTGGCTTGGCCGATGGTGGTTATCAATGTGTAATATTCATTCATTTTGCCTCCCTACTGTAGTTGTAGTGGATAAACGTCAACGGTTTCGCGCTGCAATAGAGCCGCCGCAATAAACAGGGCGGCCACACCGTTAAGTTCAGTAACAGCGTCTGGCGACCATGACGCAGGATAGATAGATACGATATCGGTGTGCTGGATCGCACCGCCGTAATACAACGTGCCGGTGGTGGATAATTCAGTGATCGCCCACGGCTCGATGCAGATGCATTCGGATGACTGGATGGCGGCGGCAATGTTGATCGGACCAGCAAGACACGAGCGCACTTTGACCTCAAAATGCGTCCGGACATTCGCAGCCCCTTTGGCTGCCCGCTCGGCGGCATCCCAAACGTCAACATTGCCGGCTTCCGGGGTCAGGGTTAGTCGGGCAGTATAAGGATCACCGCCAAACTGCCACCACTCTGCAATCTGCACATCACCGACACCGGCTGATGCCAGCGCCTTACGTACTGCACCGACAGTGCCCTTAATGCGATGTATGCCCATGCTTGCGGCAACCACGGCACGCTTTGTCTCTTCAGGCCAACTGCTGTCCCAATCATCCACACTCAAGGCCCAGGCCAGCCACGGCAAGGCTTCAATCGGGCAGGTACCCGGGTTCCACAAGTCACCCACCGGTACCGGTACATTGCCGATGCGCTCGGTGCTGGCTTCAATGGCCAACTCAAACGGGGTGGCATTGGGTGGCAGTAGGCTATTCATCCGTGCCTCCAGTGGTCACGATTATGGCCGTGCAGTAGGCAGCAGCGGTAGCAGCAATAGTCAAATTTTCTACTGGGCTAGCCAGCTCAACCCGCTGGGCTCCCGGTTGATGGAGAGCGGCATATAAACCACTCAGGGTAATATCGTAGCCCAGGGCGTGATGGTCGATAGTGTATTGAGTGACGGCATCCTGCGCTGCCTGGCGTACTACCTCGGCATCGGGGCCGGGGTAGACATACAGCGTGGCATCAATCGTGTAATTGGTGATGGTTGCCGCCTGCACCGTTACCTGGTCGGTCAACGGGCGTACGGTTTCGATGTTGAGAGCGGCCTCCACCATATCGAGCAACGCCTGATCTGGGATGCCGTCGGCCTCGGTACTCAGTACCGTCACCTGCACTTGTCCCGGCACCGGGCTTGCGATCGCTACATCCTTCACCAGAACCGATGCCGACAGGCCATGGAATACATAGCTGCCAGTACTGCCGGCCGTGGTGATCGCCTCGGGTGCCAACTGCGCACGACGGCGCAAGGCTTCGTCACTTTCATACGTAGCGGCGATCGGCGGCACTGCGTCCGGATCACCGGCATCAATGAGCAATCGGCTCACGTTATACAGCGCAGCCAGATTGCCCAGATCGGCCCCTTCGGCATAGGGCAACATCACCGCACGGGCGGCATCGTTCACCCGCTGGCGGATGAGCAATTCACGATAGGCGGTAACCTCAAGAATCCGGTACGCGGGATCAGACTCCACCAGGGCGTCAAACCCAGGATCACGCGCTTGCAAATCGGCCAGCATAGCGGCCAAAATTGTTTCATAGGCCGGCGGCTCTACCACTTGCGGCGCCGGCAGCTGGCTTAAATCAATGGCGGTTTCGCTCATACAACAATCCCTTCCAGCTTAATTTCTTGGACATTCAGGCGATAACGCCCGTACAGCTCCAATTCAACACGGCCATCAGCTGCGGCCACGGCCTGCACACTGGTTAACAATAGCCGCGGCTCCCACTTGTCCAGGGCCTCGGCAGTGGCAGCGTAATACTCAACAATGGTGGCGCGGTTTAACGGGCTATCTTGCAATTCAAACAGGCGGCTACCGTAATCACGGCGCATCACTCGGCTGCCGACGGGTGTGGTCAAAATATCGCGGATTGACTGCTGTAGGTGATTCAACCCAGTCAACTCTTTGCCCGTGGTCGCGTTAATACCTCTCATTATTTCGGTGTCTCCCCTTCGCAGTCACAGCGGTAACCACCGTTATCGATAACATGAGTTACCTGCTTTAAGAGCCATTCACCAACAAGACCAAGGCGACCATCGCTTAATGTCAAGGTGCCCTCGGCCATTAACTTATTATTCCCCGGCGTACTGCCGCTGATGGTAGCGGCTCCACGTTCAAAGGCTTCCAGCTTTGCCTTAGCTGCAGCCGTGGCGATGGCAGCATCGGGGTAGCTGTGGCGCAGTACAAACACTGGCTCACCCTCACCAACGGTGATAACAACATCCTGAGCCGTTTGCAGATCACGCCAACGCGCCTGAACAGCGGCATACTTGCCACGCTCAGCAATGGTGACGTTATGGCGGGTTAAATCGCTGCACCGGCACGTCACTGATTCCAACTTGATACCGCTGGCGCTCTTGGCTTCACCCTTAGGCACAAACAGCAACAAACCACCGGCTGGTTTACTGACAGCGCCATGATCTTTAGCCAAACGGGTGAGCAGATGCAGGTCAGACTCTTCGCTTTGATCAAGGTGGCCAATTGCTACGGCAGCCAATGACTCAGCCACTTTAGCGGTATAGCCATGCTCGGCGGCAATAGTGGCAACCAAATCACCAATGGTAATGCCGTCCCAGCTGCGCGACTTCGGCGCCTTAAATGCCTTACGCATGTTGGCGGCTTTAGCGCGAATGATGAGGGAATCTGGTGGGCCAGAAAGACCAACCTCATCCACCACATACAATCCCATGCGAGCCAAACCTGTTTCGCGATAACCGAGTGAAACAGCTAACTCAGCACCAGTGCGTGGCAGATCGATGTGCGGAGCGCGATCATCGAGGCGGATCTCCACCGTGTCGCTTTGTATCCCTGCCACATCGGTGACGCTTAACGACAACAATCGATCACGAATGATGGCGGTCACATCCTGACTATCAGCCAGTATTTTAAAATCGGGTGTCATTAGTCCCACAACCTCACAACGGTTTGTTCATCGGCTTCGGGTAGCTCTGGCAGCGTTATCACTATCCCCGCCTCAAGCTGCGGCCCTAATTGTGCCAAGCCGGGGTTGGCTTCCAGCACCAGTTCCACGGCACCAGCTGCGCGGCCATAATGCTTATGGCAAATGGCATCGAGCATGTCACCGTCACTGGTGCGATACTGTACGGCCATTAGCTGTCCTCCCCGTAGTGTCCAAGCTGGAGACTAAATTCCTGTTTACGCGTGGTGCCATCGGCAAAGAACAGAGTTTGCGTTTCCTCAATAGTGCTAATGCACCACTTACCCCACACCTTACCTGTGCCATCGGTGAGGATCTGCGGCTTACCCTGCCCTGCTAAATCGCGCATGGTGTCCAGTTGTTTTAAACCACCTTTAAACTCAGGGTAAATGATCCCCTGCAGGGTGATAGTTTCGTCACCGATGCCAACAAATTGCTTAGCTGGGCGACGACCAATACGGGCCTGACTTGGCCAGCGATATTCAACGGACCGGCGCAAGCTTTGGTATGCTGCAGTGTCCATTGCGAAGCGGAACGGCCCTAAGGCCAGCATGGTTTCAGTCATATAGGTTGCCTCGCTGGTTAGCGGCTGCTTGCTGTTCACGCTGGCGTAGGGCTTGGTCTACCTGCTCGGCAACGGCATGGGCGTCCATGCCGGGTGCAGCGTGGATGGTAATTGGAGCGTTAAGGGTGGTATTTTTAGAGCTACTGCGGATGCCGAAGGGTTTAACCAGTTCCATCGGCTTGGCCATGGATGCGGGTTGGGGCTTGCCGCTAGTAGGTACGGAAGATTTATCGTCGCCACCAAAAAAGCTACCGACAAGGCTACCTAGTTTTTGCCCTGCCTTAAATAATAGACCTAGCGGGCTGTGCTCCCACACTTCGGTTAAAAAACTTACGCCAGCGCTAAACAGGTTTTTTATATCGCTCCACATATCGCCAAAGAAGGTGGTGATCGGCTCCCAGTAATGGATAACCAGAGCGGCTGCGGCGCCTATGCCCGCCACTACTAGGCCTATTGGATTAGCCAGCAGAGCGGCGTTCCACAACCATTGAGCGGCTGTTACTGCCATAATGCCGCCCTGAAACAGGGCAAAGCCGGTAACTGCGCCACCGATAATGGTGGCAACGGCAGGGAATTTTTCCAGCAGAACGCCTACCCAACCAGCAAAGGTAGTGACAGGTTTTAGTAGCGAGTTTACCGCTGGCAGTAGCGCTCCGGCAAAGGCCATACCCAGCGTACGCACGTTGTTAGTGAACAGCGTTAATTGCCCACGGGTATCGTTTAAAAATTTAGAATAACTGGCATCGACAACACCCCTGGAGCTTTTGGCAACATCGTCTTGGGAGGCTGCCAACTCTTTAAGCTTAGGGCCCAGCAGCGCCACCATGCGCACACCTTCGTCGCCAAAGGTTGATTGCAGATCATCTATGGTTTGCTGGTCCATGCCGTCGAAGCCGCCAATAGCGTCAGACATGTTTTTCAAGGTGGCGATAAAATCGAGACCGCCGTCGGCGTTGTGTGCCATCTCAAAACCAAACTTGCGTGAGGCTTTCGACATGTTGCGGAAGGTGGCGCTCAAGGCGGTACCAGCCATCGACCCCTGCATGCCGGCAGAGTTGAGCGCACCAAGCAGTGTGGCTCCCTGGGCTAAATCAACATTGTATTGCGCCAAAGCCGGTGTGGCCATTTTGAACGATTCGCCCAGTTGATCAAAATCACGCAGCTGGAATTTAAACTGAGTTTTGGTGAGCAGGTCGCCAATACGTTGCAATCGTTGCTCCGTGGTGCCCTCAAGGGTGTTGCCCAAGTTGTTGAACACCGTGGCAACAACTTCGCCAACTCCTTCACTGGCACTGCCGGTAACCTTGGCAACCTTAGACACAATCTCTGAGCCTATGCGTGAGGTTTGTGCATCTAACCCGGCAGAGTTAAGGGCATATTCTATGTCGAGTATTTCAGTTTCACTAGCAAGGTTCCCACGGGCAAACGCCAGAGCGTGCTTGCGCGATAGCGCCAACTGTTTGCCAATATCTTTGGCGTTTATCACCGTTGAAAGGCGGGTAGCGCTACGGCCAAAGTCGGCGGCTTCGCCAACTAACTGCCCGGCACCATATAGCGCACCTATGCCACCAAGCATCTGGTTGCGTAAACCGCCCAATTTTGAGCTGGCAACCTGTTTTTTGTTCAGGCGCCGCTGGAGTTTTTTTAATTTTACCTCAGCTTTATCAAAGGCACTACCGAGGCGCACTTGCTCGCTGGCTAGTTTTTTTGTGTCAACACCGGCTTCACGCAGGGAACTTTTGTACTTTTTTAACGTTACAATTTGGTTGGCTATAGTGCGTTTAGTTTTTCTTAAAGTACCTCTGGCGGTGTTTAAATTGTTCGATAGCGCAGTGACGTGGGCGGCAACTGGCTTATATTCAGCACCGAGCTGCTTTAACTCGTGCTTGGCAAGTTTAAGCTCATGACGCATAGCCTTAGTGGGGGCAACACTACGCACCATGGCATCTTGTAACTGCTCAACCTTGGTACTGGCGGCGGCCAGTTTGTTTTTTAGCGGTATTGCTGCTTTTTTGGCTGCGGCTAGATCGGCAGTAAAGTTGCCAACCTCGCGCCGGGCGGCACTAAAAGCTTGGCGCGATTTTGGCAACTCGGCACTGAGCTGCTGAAACTTTTTTAGCTGCTCGCTGGACTTGCCCAGCCCTTTGACTGCTGTGCCCAGTGTGTTAAACTTATCTGTAGCGGTGCCGATATTGCTGGAAAACGAGCTGGCAAGGGTGGCACCAATAACAACGCCTAGCGATAAGGATTTTTCCATGCTTGATTATCTCCCTGCCTTGATTATTTTTGCCATCATCTGGACAACCCTCGCCGTTTGCCTAAAAGCTGTTGTCGGCCCGCTATTGCTGGCCATGGTGCTGGTACTACCGGCAGCTTTTATTTTAGGCTTATGCTTTAACTGCGGCGAATATCTGCTTAGCCTTTGCCGCCAGCGTTAATCGCCACGGTGTAGACCTTCGGCTGCTTCGTGCCAACGCAGCAGCTCGGTGGTACTCATGTGTAAAAAATCGCCGAGGGCCCAGCCGGTAACTTGCGCCAAGCTGAGTACCAGCGCTCGGCAATCTCTTGGCGTCAGGATAAAAAACCGCTGTACACCTGCTGCACCTTGGCATAATCCTTCATGGTCAACTCTTCAAGGGCACTTGGCGCCACCTCGCACAGTGTTGCAAACATGGCTATCTCTTTTTGTGCCGGGTCGCTGTGCGCTTTTTCGGCAGCCAACATGTCGCGTACTCGCGGCTCACGCATGCTTAAGGCTTTGACGGTCACTCCGTCTACCTCAATAGGTGTGGCTAGTTTTATTTCGCTCATAGATCTCTCTCTTCTGTTGCCTAAGCGATGGCGGGTAGAACCCGCCATCGTGGTTATATCCCTAACGCGGCTCGGCGACTGGCTAAACGATCCACGCCGCCAACCTTTTCAACCATATTGATGGTGTCGATTTCGATAAGTTCCTCACCGCCCGCGCTGTATTTGTAGTAAGTGGCTGCCATGGCAACCTTCAACACGGCTTTGTCTCCAGCCTTCCATGAGCCCATGTCGAGCTCGCGCCAGCGTCCACGCAGCACAACTTCCACAGCTACCACAGCGCCGTCAGCGTCGGACTCAACAGCGCCCTTGAGCTTGACTGGTACAATAGCGGCATCGCTAACGCCAAACTGGCGCAACACGTCAACGTTGCACTCGCTCAAAGTAAAGGAGCATTCAAGTTTTTCCATGCCCATATCAAGCTCTACCGGGGCGTTCATACCGCCAGCGCGGTACTCTTCCATTTTGCGAGTCAGCTTGGGCAACGTAACTTCGTCAACACGCCCAGCGTAACCTCGACCCTCGACAAACAAGGAAAAGTTTTTGAGTATTTCAGGCAACATTTAGATCACCTCCTTAATATAATCGTTCACCAAATGCGAGCGGAACGTGACATGCTCGGCAGGGGTTGGTGGGGTAAAGTCAAAGTCGAAATACACCTTGCCGGCTGCGATCTGCTCGGGGGTGTTCAGCTCGGGGTCAGCCCAGCAGTCACCGCCTAAAATAGCACCAATGCTGGTGAGGTGACGCAGGTAGGCTTTAACCCCTTCGCTAACATCCTCGATGTAGGTTTTAGTGATGTTACGATCGACGGCCCACAGGTGAGCACGCAGCAAGCTTTCGTTGATCATATCGGCGGTGCGCACGACAGAGAGGAACGCCCACTTGACATCGGCAGACAGGGTACGGTTGCCCCATAGCCGGTACCCGTTCTGGTTGATGATGGTGGCAATGTTTTGCTCATTGAGCAGGTTGGCCCGGCAGTTGGCATCGCCCAGGGTAAAATCAACAGCACGGGTGGTGCCGCCAATGCCGTATATTTCACGATTCGATGGTGAGAACCAGAACCCGCGCTCGGCATCGCTCTTGGCAATCATGCCAGCAACGCGAGCACTGGCCGGTTGATCAACATAGGCACCATCGACAAATACCTTAACGCCCGGATCAACTACATAAACCCGCTTGCTGCCGGAGTCGCCAGCATAGGCTTGAGCGGCGGCATCGTTGGTGTTGGGACCGTCAGCAATAATTACCGCACGTAAGCGGTCAGCAATGCCAGCCAGTTCAGCAACAACAGGGTTAGCTAATTCGCTAGGTCTCTGACTGGTGTAGCCGGGAGCACATAAGATTTTTGGTGCAACACCAAGCACGGACTCGGACGACAATAGTCCATGCACGCCTTGGTACTGACCGGTGGTGGCATCAACACCACCGACAATGGCGGTGAGGGTTGCCGCTTCATCAGCACCTTCATCGACGCGAATCACCACCACCATAGCGCCACATTGATCAAAGATAGCGTCAATGGCATCAGGTAGGGTGCCGTTGCCGTCGCCGACGGTATCGAGCTTGGCCGCCTCGATGCGGTTACCAGCAATAAGCACTGGCGTATTGAGCGGGAAAATGGCCGCGTCAGCATCGGGAGCGGTGCCCACTAAGCCAATAACGCTGGAACGTACAGTGCGGATCGGCCGCACGCCGTTGTCGATCTCGACAACTTCTACGCCGTGCAAAAATTGCTCAGGCATCGGTTACCTCCGTTTTCTTGCGGGTTTGTTTTTTTTTGCGCTTAATTTTCCCAGACAACAGCAGATATTTAGCTTGCCGGCTGGTTAACTGGATATTATCTCCGTTGGTGGCCATTGTTCCATCGGCGGCCAAGAATGGTTTTTCAACGATATAAGCTTCCATCAGTACACCTTTCCTGTGTGTTCGCTATCGGGTGCGCCGCTGGTGGTTTCACAAACGGCGTTGCTAACGATCTCTTCGATTATTCCTGCGCACATCGCCTCAAGCACAGCATCACGGTAGGTGAGCATGGCGCTAGCGTCGCTGCCCTGTACTAGAGGTACTGCTTCAACCTTGGCCTTGATCTTATCGCGCATGCTGGTCTTGTTCAGGGGCATCAGAACGACTCCTTCACTGTGGGCGAAATGTGCGGATGAAGTTTGCCCGTAAATGAGCATAGGCAATCACCCTGTACTGATCCTTTGACCGCCGTGCTGCCCTTACCGATGATGTCGACCGTACCTTTGCCGATCAAAGTGACTTTCCCTTCAGCGGTCACATCAGCTTTGCCACCAATATCAACTTGAGCATCGCCAACAACATTGATCGTCATTTTTCCAGCTTGGCGGTCATATTCAAAGAAACCACCGTCCTTGAACTCAACCCGACGCTTATGCTTTACGTTAGCAGGCGCGGGGTAGCTGTTTTGATAGATCGCTGGCAACGCAACCCCTTGACCAAGGTCGCCACCGGGGCTAAGCACCATCACCTGTTCCCCCGGTTCAGGTGCCCACCAATCGCGATCTTCACCAGCACGGCGGGTAAACCATTTCAGCGGCTTTGTGGTGATCTTGCCAATATCAACAGTAACGGTTTCGCTTGGTTCGTCTAAAGTTGCCACAGTGCCAATACGCAGCACGTTAGCCATGCGGCGTTCAAGCTCGGTGATGCGGTAAAGGAGATCACTCATCGGTCACCTCAATATAATCATCTACGTGGGGCAGCCCAATTTCGGGGGTGATGCCTAGGAAAATCTGAGAAGGGGTAACACCCTCATCGGTCCAGATCGATTCACCTAGTTCGATTTCGTGACTCCATTCGACCCGCCAAACAAGGTAGCCGAGCAGTTCTTGCTCAAAAGCATCCTGATCCACGGTCAAAATCTTTGAGGGTGATACCTTTTGACCAAACCTGCGCCCTTGGTGGATAAACAGGGCGGTATCCATGGCCAGAGTCAGAGCAGATAACCCAGCGTCGGCACCAACAACGCCCGAGATGCAGCGAGCGGCAAAACGCAACGACATCGTTAACTGCTCGGTGCCTTTGTCGTCCTGCGGGGTCACGTCCTGTACCTCGATAAATACAGCGGGTACCGATACTTGGCGCCTCAATTTAGGGTAAGCACCAACCGTTACCGTGCTGGGCAGCTGGGCGTTTAAGTGGTCGATAATGGCGGTATGTAAAGCGTCGATCATTTTTTGCCCCAATCAACGAGGTAACGTAAGTCGTGTTCAAAGCGCTGTTCGAATATCGCCGCGGCCTCGCCCACGTATTTAGGTACAATGTGTGCGGCTTCCGGCTGAACAGGCACCATCATCTTGATCAATGGTAGCCGCTTGCGCCCTAGCCGTTTCCACACACCCGGCTTGCCGGTGCCATACACATCGGCCACAAATGCACCGGGATAATAACGTTTACCGACACGCACACCACTTTTAGTTTGCCTTAGTTTAAGTTTTAATGCCTCAACGCCCATGGGGTTAACCCCGATCCATAGCGTTGCCATGGTGGTATCTTTACTCATGGTGTTGCGGCCGTTGCCACCCTTGCGAAAACGCATTGCCAGCCGTTTTTTGGTGGTGCCAAGCTCGGCGTTTAAATCGCGCAGCACCTGAGTGCGCAGCCAGTCACGGGTATGGCGTGCCGCCCATGTTGCGGCGTTGCGTACCTGCTCGGGTAACGCGCCTAGCTTCTCAGCCAATCCCGCAGTGTCGAAGCTGGTATAAAGTTCACCCGCCCTAACTGTTGGCCGGCTGCCGCTGCCATGGTGCGACAGACTGCTTGGCGCTATGTCGTAAGGCATGCTCACAGCTGATTCACCCGGATCTCGGTTAAATCATTACGATGCGGGATCATCTCAAATATCAGCCAGCGCAGGCCATCAGTGGTAGTTAACACGTTCTCTTCAGCCAGCTCGGCGGCAACGTCTGGCAGGCAGCGGAATACAGTTGCAGACATGCCTCCGCGGGACATGCCCAGAGTGGTGTCATCAACCTCTTCATCAAGCAACATGCGGCGAACACCGGCTGGCGTTGTTACGTCCTCGCCAAAATCAGTCAGGGCGCAGCGCGGTACTTCAAAGGGGTCGATGTTCATGGGGCCACCTGCACAATCCGTTTATTTTCAGGGTTGGCACTATCAGCCCCAAACCAGCGCACAGCGCGATAGGTATATTGAGCGCGAACGTAGCTCATGCCATCGGCGCGGCAGGCAGTGTAGAGTTCACGGTCTGCCAGCTTGCGCTCGTCAGCGCAGAGATAACCCTCACGCAACAACTGATACAGCGCATCGTGGATCAGCGAACCACGCATAAAGGATTTGGTATCAACGGTTGGGCCGCTCGGGCCATCCCAGCAGTAACCCACCGCAATCATCAAATAACCATCAGTGGTCAGTTTGATATAGTCGGATGCGATATCACGTGGCGGCTTAATGTCGACCTGCACTGCGTAGCCACACACCAGCTGGTAGCGGTAGCCACCAATAAAGCGTATTTTGGGGCTAGTTTTTGCCATTAACTTTCACCGTGCCCGCGTCCGCCAACACCAACAACCGCAGCGGCAGCACCGGTGGCGGCACCAGCAATAAGTGCCTCCCTGGTTAGCCCGCCCTGGGCAGCAGTGGCTGCAGCACCAGTAGCGGCGCCGGCGACAACACCGGCAATGGTGGTGGTAGCTTTTTTACCAAGTAACCAGTTGAATAACTTTGCTAACATCTAATACCTCTCGTAGATCGTTAAATGGAACGGCTGGCGACCAACTTCCCGCAGGAAGGTTTTGAACGTTTTGCCGCTGTTGAGCAGCGCACGATCGCCAGCCAGTTTGCCAAAATGTTCACCAAGTAAAATACAACCCTCGGTATGCTCAACCCTGTTACCAGCGTGAAACAGTACATAGGTTCGCCCTGGTACTTTTGTGACCTCAAACGTGCCGCCATGCGTTGGCGACTCAAATGGTTTGCATATGTACTGCTGCGCGGGGATGCTGGATCGGCTGACTTCGTTTTCACGATCTGGCGGCTCCAACGTGCAGCAAAAAACCTGTTTATTGATGCGCAACACGCCAAAGGTGCCCTGTTCAGATTCTTCGAGGCGGATCAGTTCGACGATGTTCATGGCCCTACCCTTTCACCAACAACGTGACGCCGCTGGCAGCGACCATCAGCCCGATGGTGTACAAAAACTGCAAAGCCTTATCGCCCGGTGTACGCTGTAGCTTTTTTATTTCCTCAGACAAGACCTTAACTTCACTCTTTAACGCACCGATATTGCAGGCTTCGTGCTTTCTTTCCATACCCTGAATGCGACGCTCATGGCCTTTAAGCCAATCGCGGTGTTCACCCTGCCCTTCGCGTAAATGCTCAATATCTTTTTTCTGCGCAGCCAAATTTTCGAGCACCTCGCCCATACGTTCGAGCCGCTCCGACATCTGTCGTTGCTGGTCGGCAATTTGCTTTATTAACTGATCCGGCACGGTTTGCCTCACGATGATTGAGGGTTAAAAAAAGGCAGGCGACTAAGGAGGAGTGAAACGACGCCTGCCCAAAGGTGTGCCGGGGGATGGCTACCCCGGCACTGTCAGAGGTTTAATTCCCGGCGTCGCTACCCTCTTCTGGGTCGGCGCTTTCTTCGCTTGTACAATCCAGCTCCACTTCCACAAACATGGCCTCAAAGCCATCGAGTCGTTCGGTCAGGGCGGCGATCTGCTCCGACTGCGCTTCAACGATTTGCTGCAGGCGGTTGAATGCCTTTTTTGCCTCACCGCTGAACACTTTGGCGGCGGCGGCTTTGACTTTGGCCTGTCGTGCATTAGCCTGACCGGACACTTGCTTTTTGATGGCGGCAATATTGTCATCAGTGGCCTTTAGAGCCTTGCCGCTATTGACCAGCATGGAGGCCACGTCGTTGGTGATCTGGCGTTTTTCGCCGTTGACGATGATAATGGTGCCAACGGGCAGGTCATGCCCGTTGACGACGGTGGCTGTTTGTAGGACCAGCCGATCGAATTTAAACTTTTTCAAAGCTGCCCCCTTTCTTAGCCGTTAAGAATGTCTTTAACCGCGGCGAACGATTGCGGATGGCGCACGGCGATGTCGCACAGCATGGTGCTGGTCATCTCCACCAATCCCTGCTTTTTGAGGCTGTACGGATCAATGATGATCTCGATTACGCCCCACTCGCCAATGAGCAGGTCATCCCAATTGCCGAAGATACCGGCGCTGCAGATACCATCGGCGGTGCCTTTGGTCAGACTGCTTGGCATCTGATTGGTGACACCGGCACGGTAGCCGTTGACCTCGCCGAAGCCTTTTTCTCCCTTACCCCAGACCATGCGACCGGAATTAGCGGTGACCTCGGTGTTTTTAAGGGTGCCACGGGTTGAGGCATTAAAGAGATAAGCCATGGTGCCGATATCGGCGTTATCCACGGCCAGTTCGGTTTCCATGCCAACCATCATGCCGTGATCTGGAGCCGCGCCATTGGTGCCGCCGACTACCAGGCCGATTCCGCTGGTGTTGAGAATACCGGTGGGCTGATCGCCACCTGCACCGTTGATGGCAGCCAGGTCGAGGCCAGTGGCGTTGACCTTAGCCAGGTCGTTACGAAAAAATTGCTCAATATCCATAGACGACTGCGCCAGCAACTGCTTGCTGTACGGGATGGTGGCGATGGCGGATTTTGGTGCCATGTTCACTTGGCCGAAGAAGTTGGTCATGTCGGTATCGGCAGTATTGCTGCCAGGGTTCTCACCGGTCCAGTTGAGGCTGGAGGTTCCTTCCTGACGTGGGAACTTGAGGTCACCAGACAGGCCGCCGAGTACCTGGGCACCCAACTGCTTGACCATCATACGGTTACGCAGCAGCTCGATGATGGGCATCAGGATGGTATCCACGGTATGACCACCGGCAGGATCACTGCCCATGGTGGCTGGTGCGCGAACGCTGAGACTGGTGGGGATAAAGATACCGTCGGTGCTGCGGCCAAGTTGTTTGGCGATCTGATCGGAGATTTCACGCTCCAAACACTTTTCGCCACCGTAGGCAGCAACGTTGAGGGCGCGGATCAGGCTGAACTGCTGATCCTCACGCTCGCTGAGCAGGTCGCCAACAGGTTCGGGCAGAGCGCCATCATCGGCTTTGAGACCCATGCGCTCCATAACGGCGGCGCGGCAGGCATCGACGGACTTACCGTTGTCGACAAACTGACGGCAAAGATCGCTCACACCGGGGGTGCTGGCAAACTGACGACCAATGGCATCGATTTCGGTGGCGCGGGCGCGTTCTGCGCTACGGATGGCGTCGGCGTCGGGTGTTACTGCGGGGGCAACTGTACGGGACGGTTCTACCGGCGGCGTTGCTGCCGGTACAGGTTGTGGCTCTTGATTTGGTTGTGGCATGTTTCGCTCCTGTGGTGATTGGGGCTGTGCCCCCGGTTGATTATTGTTTGTCAGACCTGCCGATCGGGCCTTGCTCTGGGCATCGGCACCGATTGGACAGGCTGACAATTCGGTAATTTTCCAGCGAGTGGTAACTTTTAACGGGCCATCGAAGCTGCGACCCTGAATGATTTGCCGTTCCCCTTCGGGGATCCAGTACGCTTCCAACACGGTGTAACCGCAGCTGTAATCGGTAAGGTGCCCCTCGGTGGTGCGCAGGTAAGCTCCGGCAGCCTCTTCGGCTTCGGAATAGTGGCTGCGACCTACGAGCTGGGTGCCGTTTACGGCCAAGCCCCGGCAACTGCCGAGGATGCTATCGACACCGCCACGCCAGTGGGTATCCAACAAAACCACTTGGCGGTTTTCGGGGATGACGCAACCGCCCATCAGCAGCACTTCATCCACAACGGCCCAACGTTCCCAATCAAATACGGCCACCGGCTCTTCGGTGGCGGCAACGACTTCAACGCTGCGGGTTTTTTCATCGAGACTGGAGGGGCGGCCATCGGCGGCAGTGCGAATGGCAAAGCTGCGGAAGTTCATCCCCTCGGGCAGATAGTGGTCACTTTGCTGGGGTTGCGGCTGGGGCATTGGTTTTACTCCTTGGATTCAAAATGGCTTCAAGATCGATCCCCTTGCCATCGGCATACTCTCGCTCGGCGGCCATCAGATCGATCTCTTCATAAAAATCAATCCCGCGCTCGGCCAGCATACGGGTGAGGCTGCGGGTTTTAGCTTCCAGGTAGAAGGCATTCATGTCCTTGACTGGATCCACCCAGCCCCACACGCGGGGGAACCACTTGCCTACGTTGATGCGTTCAAACTGAGCCAGTGGCAGTGCTACGGACTGATTGAGCATGGCGTTTTTAAGCCAGGCGGTTTTTATGGTCTGGCAGAAGCCATCGGCCACAAAGGCTTGCAGCACTTTCCAGCCATCGCGGGCAGTGAGTTCTCCCTGGCGGATGCTGGAAAAGTTGACGTCGGTGAGATCGCCGGTGAGGGAGTGATAGGGAACGCCCCAGCCGGAGCAGGCACCGCGTAGTTGCAGTTTGGTGAATGGTTCGGTATCGCCGTTGGGATAGCCGGGGTTAAATTCCTTGAAATCCCAGCCGATGGGCAGTTTTTCGAGGATGCCGGGTTCAAAATCGGTGATGACACTGCCATCCTCTTCGGTCTCGCTGCCGTCATATTCGCTGCCGTCTTCACCGATATCGGGGCTGTTTTGGGTGAAAAAGCCCATTTTGCTGGCACCAGCACGGGCGGCGGTAAGGGCAGCCTCTTCAAAGCCATCGAGCTGGCCAAGGCGGCGGATGGTGGTGTGCGACATGGGGACACCGCGCGATTGGCGGATGCTTTCGGTTAAAAATCCGTGGTGAATTTTTTCCGCCGGCACACGGCGGAAGCTGTTGCCGAATGCGGCGTTGCTACCGGTATCGCCCGGGTGTTTTTTGAGCAGATGATAGGCGACGGGGCGATCCCACTGGTCAAACTCGATCCCCATGCGGATAACATTGCCACCGGGCACACTAGACTGGGCACGGTTGAGGTTTTCGTCCAGGTGATCGGCTTCGATAAAGCGGATGGCAAAGCCGTACTTGTTGGGGAAGCCTTCGACCATCTCCACCAGGCATTCGCCATCACGGGCGATGGTGGTGATATAGAGCTGCAGGCATTCGAGCCAACTGAGCTTGCCGGTCACATCGCAGATACCGCGCTTGCCCCAGTCGACCCAGCCCTCTTCCACGGCGATATTGGCGGTTTTGTCCAGTTCGCCATCGGCGGTGCGGGCCTTGTTTTGCAGGACGATGCCTGCGGGGCCGATAACGTTAACCTTGAGCAGACGCGCAAAGTTTTTGGCGTAGTCGTTATTTTGGAACAGCCAACGGCTCTTGCCGCGCAATGGGCGCAGACCGGCACGGATATCGGCGTCGAAACTCTGGCTACCAAGGCCGAAGGAGCCGAGGCGTCCTGACTTGGCGGCCTCGAAGCTGCGCTGGTGGGATCTCTGATTAGATCGCACGGAAATCATTAAAGGCATTGCCCGGCCTCCGCTTGTTTTTTGGCCTGCTTGGCGGCACGGATCGGGAAGATCAGCTGCGCAGGAACGATGGTGTCGTCATCGCGCAGCATTCCGATCTGCTGCACCACGTAAAAATCGGCTTTGGTGGTGCAGGCAGCTTGTGCCTGGTCGATGCTATCGACAATTCCCATTACGTCCCACACGGTACGGCGACCGTTAGGGATGCGAATGCGGCCAACGAGGTAGAGGGTTTGGGGGGGTGATGCCGACGGCTTGTGGCGCAGCATCACGACTGCATATACCGCCGAATATAAAACGACCACGGCACAGGCGATGATGACGGGGCTTGTGAGGTGGATCATGGGAACCTCGCTTTGATCAACCGGCTGGTTTTGCCGGACTGTTTGCGTTGATAGGCGGCCCACTCACGGGCGTAGCGATTGCGGGCGGCGATAAGATCGAGAATGTCGGTGCGCTCGATCGATAGTCCGTTGTAGGTATATTTGAGTTGATCGGTGGTGGCGCGGCCTTCAAGGGTAGCCTCGATGGCATCGAGCATTTTTTTACAGTGGGGACGGGTGTCGGTACCGGCGGCCACATTGGCCGGATTGGCCAGAATCTGGATGAGGCCGGTGGCGGTGGTGAAACGCTGGCCGTCTTTGGTGGCGGCTTCGACAATAGTATAGGTGCCGGGCGTCCAATTTTCGGTGGTTGCAAAAGGGACATTGGCAACATGGCTTGAGCCATTAGCTGTGGTGGAAAATTCGACAACTTTGGGGCCGTTGAGCACATATTTGAGCACCCAGCCATCAGCGGCGCTGTAGGCCGCCAATGAGCGGATGAAGGTGAGGGTGTCACCGGCAAATAGTTGTTGGGGTATGGGGGAGATGTTTTCCATGCGTTAAGGATTGCATGTTTTTTGTAACGGATAAACATAGCTTCTGGTAGCTTCTGGTAGCTTATGTATAAAAAAATTTTAACAGTGCGTTTTTTTGTTGCATAAAAAAAGCCCCGCACGGATGCGAGGCCTCAAAATCAATTATTTTTTATACATCAATCAAAAATCTGTATTTCTATATCTTCTTTACTCGCCGCAGCATGAAGGTTTATAAGCGGCAACATAACAGAACCAAAACCAGCATTGGCCAGCATACTCGTTACGGCAGCACGCAAATAAGGAAAGAGCAAAGCGGGTATTTGTAGTTTAGCCAAGCGCTGCTCGGATTCTTCATCAAAGCGATCACCATCGCCACCAACCCTGAAAAGCCCAGAAATACCAGCCTGAATTGACACCAACGGTTCATCTGATTCCACTGGTTCAGTTGTCTCAACTTCAGAACCTTCTTCTGCACAGTTAATCGCGCGGATTCTTAGATCGAGACCACCAACATACGCCTTATCATTTGTAAAAAAAGCTGGGTCTCTCAATTTGAACTGAATCTGCCATTCAACGTCGTCAAAAGGGCTTCCAGACACCAACATCTGAAGGTTAGGCACGCTGTCCAAACGGAAATTATCAATCTTATAAGATTGAAGCTGAAAGGATGATACTATGCTGCCAGCCATTGTTCCTCCGTTGGGTTGAAAACATTTTCGTCCGCGCTACTCCAACCTGACTGGCTATCACCTGGTCTAATTACGGGAGCAACAGAACTCAAAGAATCAAACATAACAGGCACAATATAATCTAATTTAGGCAGAACTTCTGCATCTGTGCACAAAAGTGCCCTACCTATTGGCCCCACACCTCTCGCCGCAAGTCTTTCATTTAATTCACTCGCAGGAGTAGCCATTAATTTTTCAAAAACACGCCTTGCCGCTTCTTTTACACTATGGCTATTTTTCATAGTCTGCTACCTCCTCGCATTTTTCAATATGAATACAACCTGTATCCCTGACAATATATGTCCGAGCATAACATACAGTCTGGATAGGAAAACCTGCTAGCTTCGGCGGGACAATCGGAGCAAGAACTACCTTTATCTCCAAGCCAAGGTCTTTTTCTATCATATCACAAAATTCATCATAAAGTTTACACGCATTTTTTTTGTCAAAAATTTCTTTTTCTTTAATCAGGGCAATAAACATATCCATGATTTCATTATCTGTGTAATCCAAATACTCAGATTCTAAAGCAGAAAAAATCGCAAAAATAAAAACACATGTATGATCTTCATTTTCCCTATAATGACGAGTCGCCATTAGGTAATGACCAAAAGCCAAATCACGATGATATGAATTCAATGGCCAAAAATACACCCCAGTTCCTCGACGGCTATTCTCCACGCTCCCAGCGTGAAACCCACCTTGACGAATAAGCCCTGCCCTCGTTTTATTTGTAGCATGAACTCCACAAAAATTAGTCATTATTGGTCACATACCCAACATAATAAAAGTAAAGAATATACACAGGGACAGAAGGTTGTGTTTCTATACTAAGCTGGAAGCCTACTGTCAAGAAGATTCAATCTTTTCCCTAAACCAACGGTTCTAATAATGCCCAACAAATGTTCAGCCTGACTTTTAGCATCATCAAGAGCGTTATGGTGAGCTCCAACACGCTCCATTTCAATATGGGGAAACAGATTTTTAACGGTGCGGTAGCAGCGGTTGTTGTAATACTGCCACGGCACTTCTTTCTCAACATTTTTATAGGCTTGAGATAAAATCACATTATCAAACTCTGCACCGTTGCCCCACATTTTAACGGATCGCGGTCTTTTTTCGAGCCATAGGGCAAAATCATGCAGCACCTTCCACAGTTCCTCACCCTGCTGTAGTGCTGCACGAGCTGGCTCGGACTGCTCTAGCCACCACATAACGGTATCAGCATCCATTACGCCGCCATCTAGCACTGAGGTTCTAAGATTTATAACTCGATAAAATTCACGACCTAATTTACCTGTTTCAAAATCCATCTCAACAGCCCCAATAGCTACGATCGCAGCACTTGGCCCTTTGCCCATTGTTTCGAGATCTAGCATTACATCCATGGTTTAGCTCCTATTCCTGATAGTGATCTTCTTCGACCACGTTGTTGTTCAAATATCCCTCAAGGCTTTTGCCGGTGATCTTTATCCCCTTGGTGCCGGGCTTGCGGCAGTGGCATTTCAGGTGCCCTGAGTTAATCAGGGCATATACACTGGTGAGGGATTTGTATTGGAGCAGTTGGGCTACTTCGCGTGGGTGGTAGAGTGGTTTGGTGGCGGTAAATAGTTGGGCCATGGGTTATCTCCTGCTGACAAAGCCGCCACCGGCGCGGCGGGTACGTTTTTTTGATTGTGCTGCCTGCCCTGTCTTCTTGACGGATGGCAGGCCGGGCAATGTTTGGAGCGGGGCTGGGGGTTGTTCTTTTATATCTGTGGCTACAGCTGTGGCGACGGCGTTTTCGGCGGCGAGTTCGAGGGCGGTTTTTTCGCTGCCTTGCTCGGAGCGTAGTGCCAGGGCGGCCATGATCTTATCGTATTTGGGGTTGAGCAGTGCCAAGGCGGCCTCGTTGTAGACGCGCAGGTCTAATGCCTCGTTTCTGGCACGGACTTTTTCCCAGATGGCAACGACGGCACCGCTACGCCAGACCCGTTTGCAGCGCTCGGCGCAGAGTTGCTTGAAATATTCTTCGTCGTAATACATAGGGAAGTGGCAATAGCCGGGGCCGTGCTGTTCGTTGTCTTTGAGGCGACCGGTGATCTCTTCTTTGGCGGTGCCGGTACCGATGTTAAACAGGGGAATTTTGCCGAGGTTGCTGGTGGTTGGTCGGCTGACCAGTGGCGCAGCATGGCTTTTTGCCCCTTTGATGCCGTAGATACGGCGGTGAAACTTGTTTTTGACGAAACGGTACACCTGTTTGGTGTGGTGGCCACCGGTGTCGATACAGGTGCAGGAGATGGGCAGCTCTACCCCTATGGCGTGGGGAAACTTACGCTTAAGGAATTCATCGAGCTGCTGCCATGGAGTGACGCTGGTGAGTGATCCCCATATCACCTCGTAGTGGATGCCCCAGTTTTCTTCGCCTTTGCCCCAGGCGACCACTTCGGCTTCGAGTCGATCGTCCTGGACGTCGACGGCGCAGGTGAGTACGCAGGCGCGTTCGGGTATTGTGGGGCCGTAGGGTTCGCGGCGGGCGAAGAGGATTTCCCAATCCATGCGCTCGCCCTGATCTTCTTCGAAACTTTCGGCGGCGTAGAGGTTGTGCCAGGCCATGAGCTTGGTTTTGTTGCCCTGGGCGCGCAGCCAGCGTACAACGATTTTAGACAGGCTGTTGTAGAGGCTGAGCCAGGCGGGGATGATGATGCCGATATGCTCTGGCTTGGTGATAGTTGGATCGCTGGAGACATAATCACCGGCCTGCACAGCCAGGTCACGGTCGTGATCGTTCCAGACTACGCCGCAATCGGGGCAGGCGTAGCCGCCGAGTTTTTCGCGCTGGATCTCGCCGATGGGGACATCTTCGGGCCAGGTGAAGTTTTCCCAACCCATTTCGTGCCGGTGATCGCAGTGGGGACACTGGACGTGATAGCGGTAGATGACGTCGGCTTCGGCGAGTGACTGATCGAGTGGCCCACCTTTTGGCCCCTGGGTGGATAGCTCGATGATTTTGCAGGTGTCTGGGTAGGTATCGGCACGGGCGTCGCATTCGGCACTGGCGTTGGAGCCGTGGCCGACGGATTCGTTCCATTTTGAGAATTCCTCTTTAATGACGACGCGGCAGTCTTGTGAACTGAGGGTGTTGATGGAACGCGCCCAGCCGGTATAGATGATGGTGCCGTTGGCGAGGTTCATCTGGGTGATCTGGGTGGCGCGGTCGGTTTTGCCACCGATATCGATGAGCGGTTTTGTGTGCTTGAGCATGGGGTGCAGCTTGCCGCTGATCAGTTTGTTGGCGGCTTTTTCGTCGCCCAGGGCGATGAGGGCGTTATCGCCGCCGTTGCGGACGGCATCCCAGGCTAAATAACCGAAGCCGATACCAACGGTGCCGCCGATCTGCACACCTTTGGCGCTGGTGGCCTTGCGCACGGATGGCTGGGCGATCAGGTCCATGGCCTTGGCGACGGCTGGGGACTTGATGGCGCGCCACTTTTTGGCAGGGCCTTTGCCGAGCTGCAGGTGCTTGTCGCACCAGGGCGATGGCAGCAGCTTGGTGCGCCGAGCGAATACGCTGCGTTCGGCGAGCAGCCAGTTTATTTTTGGGGCGGCGTTGGTCATTTGTTGCCTTGGTTAAATTGCCGCCTCCGGTTACAGTCCACTGGCCTGTCCAGCGGCTGTGAGGTGACGATCCTATTCTGGAGGCGGCAAATTGGTTATTGGTTGGTCATGAGCTTGAGAGCTGTGCGGCCTATAGTTGCCAGCACGGCTCGCAGCGATTTGCTTTGGCGATCGCTTTTTTCAAGTTCGGCAAAAACATCGGCGACCAGCTGTAAAGCTTTGGCAGGATCGTTATCGACAAGGCATTTCAACGTGCCATGGGCGTCGGCGACGGATGTGTTAATGATGGCTTGCGGGGTCATAGTTCTACCTCCTGCGCATATTGGTCAAAATGTTCCTCGGTCAGTTCCAGACCGAACTCGATCAGCTCGGCGGCGGTCATACCCTCCCCTGCTCGCCGCAGGATCTCGGCGGCGTTGTCGCGCCAGAACTGTTCATTCCCGCCCTTGAGGGTGGCGGCGCGGCTGGCCAGCATGTGTTCGATATCGGCGGTGAGGGTATACAGCCCCTCAGCCAAATCGTTCTTGAACTTCAGATTGCGGCGCTGCTCGGACTTCAACTCATCTTTCACGTTGACTTGGCTGTGATCAGCCTCGACATCCAGCAGGGGCAACTCAGCCGCCAACGCATAATCATCAAGATCGGCAGGATCGAAGCAACCGCCCCGCTTTGTCACCATTTTCCGGTTTACATCGGCATTGAACTTGGTTTTCCCGATCTTGTACCCCTGTTCGGTGAGATATCCGACGGCTGCTGCCTCGGTTTTCAACCCGGCTACCGGCTGATCGGCACGTTGCCCGTTCAAAAACTTTTCCAAGGCATCGGCAGCGGCTTGATAATTGGCCAAGTTTTCACGGCTTGGCTTTTCTTTTACCGCCGCCTGAGCTTGATCCAGCGCCAAGCGCAGCGTTTTTTCACGATCGATGGTCATGAAACAGCCTCCAGAGTCTTGAATTTCTCGATCCAGAACCGCACCGTCACCTCTGACACTCCGATCGCCGCCGCGATCAACGGCGCGTCAACATCCATCGCCACCAGCGCAGCAAGTACAAAAATCTGGTTAGGCTTCAGTTTCGCTCCGGACATCCAGGTACCGGTAACAGCTGTGTAAAATTTCCCGCACTCCGGACACTGCAATCGTCCAAAGGATTGCCACCGCTCAAGCTGGCGATCAGCCACCGCCACCCCGCACCCGGGGCAACGCGCACCGGCAGGATGAAGCTGCCCGGCCAACCACGCCAGGCACACTTCGCGCCGTAAGCAGTCGGCAGAAAATGCCGCTGCGGCTGATGTGGCGATGGGATTTTTCATTGCGATGTGGTTCATAATGTTCCGTTTCTCCGTGTAAGTTATTGATTTAACTAGCGCTTTTTATTGTGTGCTCGCTCTCCGTATGCGCTAACTCCCCAGGAGGACCCGCCGAGTTACTTCGCCACCCTGATTCTGTCCGGCCTTGTCCGGCCCTGTCCGTCTTGTTTTTTTAATGGCGGACAGAATTAGTTGCTTTAAAGTCAGTGGCTTATCTTTCTTGTCCGTCTTGTCCGTCTTTCTTTTTAGAAGGTAAAGATTTTTAAAAAGAAAAGAGAGAGTTAAAGGTTTCTCGCGCACCCCCGCGCACGTGTATAAAGTTAAAGAAGGCCGGACAGCGCGGACAGATGCCGTAAGCTACTGCAATCATAGCTGCTCTCCTTGTCCGCCATGTCCGGCTTCTGTGCGGACAGAAGCCGGACAGAAGCCGGACAATCCGTTCAGTGGCTCTGGAGCGGCGGGGGGTGCGGGGGGCTGCTCGCCCTCCTTCAAGAGTCTAAGACCAATATATGCACGCGCACGAGGCGCGTGGATGTCGCTGCTAGGCATGCGACCAATCTTGATTGATCGCACCTCAGCGCGCAGCGCCTGGCCAAGATTCTGCTTGTTCATGGGAAAATTGCCGCCAGCTTTGACGGTGTTGTGGTAGTGCCGATACAGGGTGTCGATGGGGACACGAGCCCCATCCTCGACCATGCAGTGGTCCTCAATGTAGATCAGGACAGGGTTATTGTGCTCCTGGTATTGCCGGAGTATCAGATTGGTTAGCTCAGCCTCCGTGAAGCTATTCTTCTCGCGCAGCATCTGCAGTCCAGCCATAGCCCAAAGGAAAATGCCAGGCAGCTCAGCCAGCAACTTCTCCTCCAGGTGGGTATCCTTCTCAGTGCCGTATTTAGGACCGAACTGCTTGGTAAACTCAATGGGGAGAATCCGCCGCCAGAATCCCTCGGTGTTGTCCGTGACTGCTGGCCAGAAGTTGGTGGCAAACGCCAGCTTACAGTAAGGGTTGAACTCGAAAAAGTCCTTGTGCTTGTAACTGGCCCCGATCCTGTCACCGCTGACGATCGCCTTGAACCACGAACTGCCGAACGCTTTCTTGTCCTCCTCAGCGGCCACGTTGAGCAGCCTATTGTGGATCGTCGACCGCTCGAACGGATCTTCCAGCCGACCCATCTGCACTGAACTACAGTTCTCCAGCCCAACCAGATTCTGTAAAACAGTCAAGATCTTAGACTTACCATCCGAACCAGGCCCCTTAAGGATCAACGCCTTTTCGTACCTTGTCTCACGAGTGAGACAGTAGCCAAAAAACTCCTGAAGCTGAGCCCTAACCTCAACGTCCGGCACAACCTCTTCTAAAAACCTTATCCACCTTGGACAATCAGCAGCCGTGTCAAACTTGTACGGCATGATCTGAGTGCAGCAGTATTTTTTATCATGAGGCACAAACCGGCCAAACTGCTCACACCCGATATCCACCATGCCGTTATCAAGGCAAAGCATTTCCGGCGAATTATTCATCTCCTGATCATCAGGCAGCAAACTCTCCAGATACACCACCCGCGCCGCAGACGTCGCACGGGCCGGTTCGGCCTCGTCCAACAACATCCGCAACGCATACGCCTCCAGCCGCTCAAAATGCCACAGCTGATAATGCTTGCCCGTCCAGCGGTACAACTGCCCCGTCATCGGGTCAGCCAGCACCGACAAATCCTCTTGGATCGCATCCGCCAGATACTTAGGCCGAAACTTACGGCCAATAAAGAAACGACGTACACCGTCAGCAAGTTCCGGCTCCGGCTCCTTCTCGTATACCTGGGCATCCGGCAACAGGTTTTCAAGATCCACCACCGTTTTGCCATGGGCCTGAAAAAAATCCGTCAAGTCCTGACCGTGGTTATCCGGAAACTCGCCGTCCTCATCACCCATGTACGGCGGCCAATTGATTACCCGCACCAGCTTGCAATGATCCTTCAACCGCCCGGCCAGCTTATGAGCGCCATCGATGCCAGGCTTATCCGCATCATAAGCAATCACAACCTCGCGGCCCTTAAACTCTGCCAGAAAATCCTTCTTAAACGAATTGGCACCGGCAGTCTGAGTAACCGCGTTAAGCCCAGCCGACAGGGCACGGATCATATCCGACTCACCCTCACACAACCACACCCGCCCCTGGTACCATGCAGCAGGAGACGGAACCAGCCGGGCAGCGCCAAACGAAACCTTCTTGTCGCCCCGCTTCTCGCTCCAGCTGATCACCTTCCCGCTTTCAGCACCAGGCTTATACAGCCGGATATTAACCAGATCGCCCTGGACATTCCGCACCGGGATAGCAATACGCGGCTCACGCTCACCCTGCTGCTTAAGTCCCAACTCATCGATCACCGCAGGCGACCAGCCCCGATCACGGCCAAGCTGCTCCACCCAACGCGGATCCAGCTTATTCATCGCCACAATCACCGACTCATCAATGATCTTTTCCTCGGTCGCATCCGGCACAACCCTCAGAACCGGTGGCCGTTTTTGCGGCTCACCTACCCAGGGGGGCTGGGGGTCAGAGTTGGCATCCTGCTCGATGCCAAACGCCTCCTTGAACCTCTTGATCCCATCCTTTTTTACATCCTGGCCGTACACATGACACCACAGCGACACCAGGTCACCAGCAGCACCACAGGCCAAACAATTAAACGCATCCTTTTTCGCGTTATACGAAAAAGATGCGTTCTTATCATCATGGTACCGGCACAAGCCATGCAGCTCATCGCCATGCTCCTGCTTAACCACAAACAGATCGCGCGCAATCTCAGCCCGCCGCTGCTCACTTAAATGCTCAACCGCCAACCCCATTACGCCATCACCAGCTCATGCTGAGTACCCGACAGAGCACAATCAGCCTCAAACGCATCGATCACCGACTTCAACGCCGCTGCATAATTACGCGCAGCCGAACGCACCCCAGCCAGATCCTTATCATCAAACGGTCGCTGCAGCTCACCGCAAGCCACCATAGCCGAAGCAAACAACTCCGGAGCCTCACGCTCAGCCCAATCCAGCGCACCCGCAGGAACAGCCTCAACAGCCTTAGCCATCACCTTACGAATCATAGCGTCTGCCCGTACCGCGTCCCACGGCTCCGTCACGTGTCGTTGTGGTTGATCTGTCAATTCTGGACGAAACCGGCCCAGATCCAATCCGCTCATGGCACACACTCCCAGGGCAATTAACACACAAACCACAACCACCATCACACCGACGCTCACCCGTTACAGGGCACTGAAAACAAGCCATCAGCGATCCTCCCAGCAATCAAAATCCATATCATCAACATCAACAGGCGGCAGATCGCGTTGCTCCTGCACAAACACGCGACGGATAAACGTCCAGAACTTCATCATTTACCTCCCCTTCGCATCGAGCGCAGCCCCGTCAGCAACCCGTGATAATAACCAAGGTCATAACGGCACTCGCCATAAGAGTATCGCAACTGGTTCCTGCGCAAATCCTTGCGCATTGCCCACGCAATCCTGATAAATGCCTGGCGGCGATCAGACTTCACGGCCATCACTCCACCTCCGTACATATCTGATGGTAATAACACCGCAGGCGAGCACGCTCATCAGCCTGCTCAGCCTCCCACAACATCGTCTTGACCACCAGCCAGCACACCAACACCAGCATGGCGCAAACAACAACACCGGCCACAAAATCACCTAACCTGCTATCGCGACGGCGGTACATAAACCCTCCTCTGCCAGCAGTTGCCGGCCACACTCATCACAAATGCCGTGAGTCGTACCACTCACACCACGGCCATCCTTAAACCCCAGCAGCTTGCCGCATGACATACACTCACGCACCAGCAGGCTGATCGGGTTAAAAGGACGCCCAGCCCTAACCATTGGTCACCACCTGCTTATCAGCCTCACCAATAACCGGCAGCTGCGAGATATACAGATCGATATCCTGCTCACAGTACCCCTTGATCACCCGACCATTGCCCAGCCGGATTTCACGCGGAGCCGGAAAGCCTGGAGCCCTCGCAATCTCCCACGCCTTTGTCGCGCCGCAACAAAACTTCTCTTCGATCCCTTTACCCACTGGCAAAAAACGACTCATCACACCCTCCCCTTAACAGGACACGCAGCCTCAACCGTCCGTAAAAAAGCCACCAGCGCCTCAACAGCCTGCCAGCCCTCACGCAACACATCACTACGCTCCTCACGGCTAATCCTGCCATCCGCCACCGCATCAGCAGCCACCGACGCCAATTCCCCAAACTCAGCAACCGACCTCAACAACGACTGCGACGCAGCACTGTCCAAATGCTTGACAGCCGGCAGCGGCACCAACACCACATTGAAACGCTCAGCCAGATACGACAACGGCAACAACGCCTCATCACCAGCACCCTGCTCCTGCATCTCACTGACAATCGCCTCGATCCGGTCCAGCGGGTTATACGCACCGCTCTGGCTGTAATCATGAACCGACTGTTGCCAGCGATACACCAGCTCCTTAGACACCCCCAGCCGCTTCGCAACCGCCTGCGTCTTCTTGTCAATACACCGATCAAGCGCTTCCCAAGACTCCATCAGTTCACCCCCAACAATCTCTTCCCCGGCAAAATCGCCGCATAATCCTCCACGCGTTCCTTCGCCAGCCTGTAAATCTCCTTATAACCAAGCCCTTGGCTCATCCCATCCAGCAACGCCGAGCGACAAACCTCCTCAGCCACAACCAGAAACGACAACTGCAACGAACCCAACAACTCACGAAACGGCAAATCACTCGCCTGCCCGACTATGCCTAACGCCTTATGCGCCATGTTCGTGATGTTCGCGTAGTAAAACCGGGCATTCTTACTCCCCCGCGCCGTCGCGTATTCCACAAACACCGCAATAACATCCGACAACTCACGCCGGGCCACCTTGCCCAACTTGCGCTGCTCAATCCATTCTGCGTTGCCGCGCTGCGCGATGATCTTTTCCATCCGATTGAACGCGGCAATGTATTTTTCCTTAAACGCTGCCGACTTCCTACCCCGGAATCCCATGACCAAAAACGTGAATCCGTCCTTGGTCACGAGGTACATGGGCTGCTTTTTACTCTGTTCATTGGCATAAGAGGACTCCTGAAAATTAAGGAGTCGAAAACTCTCTGAACAATCAAGGCGCTCAATTGATTGCAGCACATTGTCATGCCGCTTCCCAAACACCTCAGCCACCCGCAACGAAGTTGTAATCGCCTGTTCACGCTTCACGGCCACCAGATCCTCATGCAGCTGAACTTTTGCAGAACTCTGAGTGCCCATCACACCCTCCTTCTGGCCTCTTCATCAGACCTAGCCGCGCCAACCTTGACAGGGATCCGTTCCAATGAAGATGACTGGATATAACAACCTGCACTATCCTCAAAAACCTCAATAACCATCGCCGAACGTTTTCCGTCGCAATCATGAAGAACTACTTCTCTCGCCGACAAACCATCCCCATTGTGGAAATCAACTTGTGGTCGAGAAAAACCCAAAGTTTCAGCGATTATATTTTTAACTTCCGCACGATCGGCAGCGTTCATAACCTTCACCCGTTATAAAAAAAACTTAACTAGCA
>JAGGYC010000155.1 GCA_021162745.1 Desulfuromonas sp.
CAAAAGACCGAAAAAAAATAGAGCAGTGCCGGACCAATGGCGATCAGCATAATCGTCGAATACGGCGAATTTGTCAGCTCGGCCATCAAAAACCCTCCGGCACCCATAATCGGCGGCCACAACATGCCGCCAATCGACGCTGAAGGTTCAATGGCTCCGGCAACATGGGGTTTAAAACCGGCCCGCTTCATCAACGGAATGGTAAAGGCCCCGGTTGAAACAGTATTGGCAATAGCGGATCCCGATACGGAGCCAAACAGCGCCGAAGCGACAACAGCAACCTTGGCCGCCCCCCCCCGTTGAATGACCGGCAATAGCCAACGACAGATTGATAAAAAACTTTCCCGCCCCGGACTTATGGAGAAAAACACCAAAAAAGATAAACAGAATGACATAGGTCACCAGGACATTGGCCATGACACCAAAAACACCGTTGGGGGTCAGAAACAAAAAGGTACACAACCGCTCAAAACCAAAGCCGCGATGGGCGACAATCTCCGGCAGGTAGGGGCCAAAATAGCCGTAGCCCAACATCGCTACACCGATACAGGTCATCGACCAGCCTAAAACCCGACGACAGACCTCAAGAGAAAGGAGGATACCCACCACCGGCACCAGGGCGTCAAGATCATTTTCGGCACCGGCACGATAGTTGAGATTTTCGAACTCGGCAATCCAGTAATACACTACCAGTGCTGAAGCCATGGCAAAGAGGATATCGGACAGGACAGGATTATTATCCCAACGTACGGCCAGCCATTCATCACTGACGACAACAACCACTGTCATCACCAGGATAACCAGCACCAACGGCCACAGCCCGGCACAGGAACCGACAGCCACCATGGCTCCAGTGCTAGACCACAGTTCACCAATCGTCAGCAGACGCTGGTGAAACATAGCCGTATCGCCATAATAAAAGACAACCGTTGCCGTGGAGCAGAACAGAACACTGGCAAATAACGCCAGCGGGATACGGATAACCCGTTTACCGGCGGGATAAAGAAGAAACACCAGCACAAAGGTGGCAAAGACATAAACACCACGATGAAACTGTGTAGCGACCGCGGCCAATCCGGCGGCATACAGATAAAACAGCACCATCGCCGAACCCAGTAGCGCCACCAGCCACTTCCACAGCCCTGACGGGGAACGATAACTCCGAGCATCATTCTCCATCAGCTCAGTCAAACGTGCCTGATCCTGTTCATTGAGTTCTCGAAGCTCAGTGTTTTTTTGCTCCATAGAAGACCCCGCGCCAGCTATTTTTGCGCGTCGTTGAGGACCAGACCATTTTCGGCCCAAAAACTGGCAGCTCCGGGGCTGACGGGAGTAACGATGCCATTGAGAGCCCCTTTAATCGACATCGCTTTGGCAGTGCTCTTCACCTTCATCAGATAAGACAACCCTCGTGGAGAAAAGATATCCTTAGCCGCATCGTAGACAAGAGTCTGATCCAAGTCACTGTTGACAATCCATAAGGCTGAATCCTGGAAGGTGGTAATATCGTAATTCACCCCACTATAGGTTCCGGCAGGAATAGTCACCTGCGAATAAAACGGGTACCGACTAAAAAATCCAGCCTTAGTGCCCGCAGCAACCGTTGTCAGAATACGAATTTTATTACTGGCTGCAGCCTGAATGACCGAGGCATTGGGGACCCCGGCAAACACCCACATGCCGTCAATCAAACGATCCCCCATGGCCGATACGGCCTTACTGTAACCGATAAACTCGATATTCATCCGATTCCACAGCCCTAATGCCGTAAAGTAACGCTGAGCCGATGCCGCAGCACCGGACCCCGCCCCACCGACAGCGATCCGTTTCCCCTTAAGATCTTCCACTGAGGTGATACCACTTTTTTCCAACACGACGAGATGCGCGGGCGCACCGTAAAGATAGGCGATGGCATCAACATTGGTATAACGGTTGGTATCCCTAGGCAGTTGCCCATTGCGCGCCAGATAGGTATCGCCGGAATAGGCGATACCAAAATCAGCATCACCTGAATTGACCCGGCGGATATTTTCGACCGACCCGGCAGACGCCATATTCGACACTTCGACATTGGCTAGATCTTTGGAGAGACGCGACGACATACCGTTGGAAAAATACTGAAAGGTTCCACCATCGGGGCCACCGGAAAAGGCCAGCCTAGTTTTGCCCGCTTGCACCGACGTTGATAGCATCAAGAACAATATAGAAATAAGGACATACGGCACAATGACAACAGTTCTGCTCATAGGAACCTCCTTAATGACACCAAACGGCGGCAGAATTAGCACCTATTTATAGTAATACATGAATGGGCCTGTCGCAAGCTGGATACAGGGAGATCAGGAGTCGTTCAGAGGAAACAAGAAAGGTTAAAACGCGCGCAAAAGCAATAAAGCGATACTGTAACTCAGAGCCAAGAGCGCTGTCGACATCAGCACAATTGAACCAGAAAGTTCAGCGTCGCCTTTCATCTGTTGCGCCATAATATAGGTGGCCATCGCTGCCGGTGCCCCAGCCATCAGCACACCAACATAAAGGTCAAAACCACGAACACCGAGGAGAGACAACAACACAAACGCCAACAGGGCCACCCACACCAGTTTCGTTGCCGTTGCCATTCCGGCACAGAGCAGATCGCCTTTAAGTCAATCCATGGAGAATGCGCCGCCAAGGGACAACAACGCCAGCGGCAACGTCATACTGGTAACGATCTGTAGATTACGGCTAACAAGCATCGGCAACGACCAGGGAAAATAGCTCCAGGCAATCCCGGCACAGGCGGTAAGGATCAAAGGATTCCCCATCACCTGCCGCCACCAGAACAGTGCTTACACCACAGCTGATAAAAACATCAACAACACACGACAAGCCTGAATCAGATCTGAATATGTTGCACATTAAATGAGGAAAACAATGGGGAAAACCTGTCGGGCGGGACTGGAGTCTGTGCCACAGGCGGATATTTTTATAGAATCACAAAGGAGTCAGGCGATGACCGCAGCTGCGATGGTAAAATCGCTTATTCGCCGGTAGGCGCCGCAATCGATAAACGATTTCTCCACAGCCTTGACACACAGCTACGGCCTTTAAACGCTCCTTGTAAAGTGCGTCAATCGCCTCACTCACCCCGGATCGTTTCACCGGAATCTCCAACGCCGTCGCCCATTGCTGCCAACCGCGTCGATGCGCACCACGATAGGAAAGACTGCTAAAATTCTGCAGATGATCACACAGGTGAGCGACTTCGTGCAAAAATGTCTCCTGTAAACAGCTGTATTCCTGCTTGAATTGCAGTCGAATACACCGCGGCTGACCGGCGACAGATACATAGCAGCCTAAACTACGCGTGGCTCGACTGCGATAGACCGGTACAGCTTCCAGTTGCTGCATAAACGCTAGCCGCTCCTGAGAAACGAGCAGCGTCACTGCGGACTGTATCCGTTTCCAAACACAAAATTGTTGCGCCAGATCACAGACCAATAACGGTTCAGCCATCAGCCGCAAATCTGTTTGATCAGCTGTTGTTCATCTGGAAATTCGCCGGTCCTTTTTTTGGAATACACCAGCTCACCATCGACCAGAACCTCATACACACCATCCGATGACGGAACCAATGTCACATCGGCATTCAACTTCTGTTTCAGTTTTGCTGACAGACCGACAGCACGAAATTGATAGCTTCATCGTCGACAATATTCAATCGTTACTTTCATCATGACCTCTCCGAGTTATTTACCTTCCCTATAATTCCTTTTCATCAACCTGATTTCGTGATTAAGCACTCAAGTATAAGCAAAATAAATCAAAGGGAAAGCAGTCTTTTTAAATGACCGGCAACTTTTTTTACCGGCACCCGCTCTAAACTGCTCAACAGCTCGAATGACGGTGGATTAATCCGGTACATCACACTGATATCACGCCCCATCTGCATCCATAAATGAGCTGTCATTTCAGCATCGGCCAAAGCCCGGTGGAAGGTTCCCTCACAAGGCAACCGTTTGTACTCGATTAATGTTGCCAGCTTATGGTTCGGTGCGTGCGGATACACGCAACGCGCAACCAGCATACTACAAGCAAAAGAGAGGGAACGCTGACAACCGATGAGCGCCAATTCGGCTTCAAGAAAACGCCGATCAAAGGAAGCATTATGGGCCACCAAATGGGCATTACCGATGAACTCCGAAAATTGTGCCATCACCTGATCGGCTGGCGGAGACTGCGACAGCATCGCGTTGCTGATACCGGTAAAATCCTCGATGAATGAATTGACCATAACCCCTGGATTCATCAAACTCTGGAAGCGATCAACAATCTGCTAGTTACGTAGACGCACGGCACCAATCTCGATAGCACGGTCTCCTTGTTGAGGAGACATGCCACTGGTTTCAAAATCGAGAACGACAACATCATCGACATACTCCATATCAAAGCGTTCCTTTTATCTGGTGACATCATAAAAAAACTGGGCAAAAAAAAACCCACGAAAATCGTGGGTTTTTTATCATATATTCAACATAAACGTTGAACTATTGTTTTACAACGTTTGCTGCTTGAGGGCCTTTTTGGCCATCAGTGATCTCAAAGGTAACACGATCACCTTCAGCCAGAGATTTGAAACCATCACCTTTAATCTCTGAAAAATGAACGAAAACATCAGGGCCATTGTCCTGCTCGATAAAACCAAAACCCTTAGCGTCATTAAACCACTTAACTGTACCTTCAGCCATGCTTCTACTCCCTATTTTCCGTAGCGGAAAAATCTGTAATTATGTGCAACCTTTTTGCTACACATGTTTAGTCTAGGAACGCTATATCACACGCGTCGGACAGAATGCAAGTTATTTCAACCAATACGCATATTTAATGCCTAAACTGACGATTAATAGGCCGAAATGATCTCAAATTCCTTATCTGTAACGCGACCAGCAGAGATCACATCCCCCAATTGATTACCCACCAGCACCGAACACAATGGCGCATTAGGAGTGATCACCATCACATCCTGACTTTCACAGTTCACCTTCAATCCCCCGGCATCAGGCCCGATAAACAACCGGCGGGTCAAACCGTCTTCATATTCAATCTCGATTAACGCCGTTAAGTATAACGGTTCATACGCAGAGAAATGGGTAAGTTTTAACTTCTTATAACTATCGAGGGCTTTTTTTAAATCCTGTGCCCTGTTTGCATGGCCCTGGGCGATATAGGAAGTTTCAAGGCTAAGCGTGTCATATTTATTATCAGGTTGCGTTTCTTTATCGATGGCAGCCTCATGGGCAGATTTTGCCGCCACCAATGCCAACGCAAAATCCTCCTCAATCTTATCGATAATACACTGTAAAAGTTTTTCCTTATCCATCCCTTTGTATCCTAGCAGCTAAAAAAAGGCACGATTGATTTTACGGCCCCAATAAAGCCCGAGAGCACTGCCAACACAGGAGGAAAAGTATCCGGTCATAAAACCGATTTCGCTTCCCCAATACCATCCTGCGCTACCCAGAACGGTAACGGACATCATCGTAATTAATCGTTGCATTTACGCCCTCCTTTTATGGACTTTATTCAAGTTCGCATATTTCGCCTTTATAAGGGAATGCGCGCAGTTCGTCAACTCTACACTTTCTCCTTAACAACAACTCGACACCATGTCGTTGCTGATAAAAACCAGCAAAGGCAATGCTTCAACAGTGAACAGAAAAGATCAACCAAGAATGGATCATCTCTGTTCATTTTTTGCTAGACGGCAGCGAAATGACTCCGTACCATACAGGCCAATTAACAACCTACTCAACAGAAGGAAAACTGTTATGAAACAGGCTCAAAAAGGTGACCGTGTATCCATTCATTTTATCGGCCGCATCCAGGATGGAACTATTTTCGATTCAACCCGTGAAGAAGATGGCTGTTCGGATGATGAACATGGGATTGAACCCGGCCCCGTTGAACTGAAGATTGGCGACAATGAGTTTTTTACTCAGATTGAAGACGGCCTGATCGGCATGACTGCCGGAGAAAAAAAAGTGGTCACCATCCCTGCCGATGACGCCTTTGGTGAATATAATGAGGAGAATATCTTTACCCTCACCCGCGACCAGATTCCTGAAGATTTCATCCCTGAAGAGGGCCAGGAGCTTGAACTACAAGCTGAAGATAGCGACGAGAGCGAAATCGTCAAGGTGCTGTCTGTGACCGATGAGGAGATCACCTTTGACGCCAACCATCCATTCACCGGTCAGGATCTGAACTACGAGATTGAGCTGCTGGAAGTACTCGACTAATTCCCTGCCACGCTTCACAAAAAAGCCTCGCTTTCCCGATGGAAAACGAGGCTTTTTCATTTGACGCCCCCCCCCTGATTACAACGGGGTGATCTTCAGTGCAACGCGACGGTTCAACTGGCGCCCATAGGCGGTACCATTATCCGCGATCGGCGCACTTTCACCAAACCCTACCGTGATAACACGGGCTGCGGTAACACCACTGGCGACAAGAATGTTCTGGACAGCCGTCGCCCGACGTTCGGAAAGATTCTGATTGAGTTCCTCACTGCCGCTGCTGTCGGTATGACCGGTGATCAAGATGCTGGTTTTATGATATTCAGCGAGAATCATCGCCAATCGTGCCACATCCTGCTGGGCATCATTGCGCAGTCTGAACGAACCGACATCAAACTGATTATCTGAGCGGAACGTCACATAAAGGATATCTCCCTCACGCTGGATATCCACCCCTTCAACCGAAGCCAGAGCATTGCGCATCTCTTGCTCTTGCTGATCCATATAATAGCCGATACCGGCACCGGTTCCGGTTCCTACGGCAGCACCGATTCCAGCACCGATCAATGTTGCTTCGGTATCTCCGCCGGCGGCCTGACCAATCAACGCTCCGGCCAGAGCGCCCGACACAGCACCAATTCCGGCCCCTTTCTGGGTTCGACTCATCGGTTCAGCGCAACCAACCAGCAAAGTGACAACAACGACCAACAACACAGTAAATTTACCCATAGGAATTTCCTCCTCCATTCAATAACGAGACATATTGTCGTAAGTATACTGCTCCGTTTCAACCACGCAACAGCTGGTGCATACAACCAACGATTCATACTACCACCGGCTGGCCAAAAAAATCAAAACAGATCAGAAAGAACAACCCCTGCGCCGATTCGATTAACTGCAGTATTATAATCGATCAAACTCTCGCCATAACCATTGAAAAACTGCACATAGCCACGCAACTTACGGCTAAGGGGGAACGTCCAATCGAACTGCACTGCGCCCTTGTTGTTATGACCGCGCAGATTGTTGCGCAACATCATAGAGACAACATGGTCACGCCATTTATAGCCGAGGGTCAGCTCGCCATAACCGAGATATTTTTCGATATCAGGATTATCATCGCCGCTGCTCGACGTTGGATCATCCTTTTGATCTTCCGGAATACGATACCAGGGCTTCAACCCCATGACAAAGCCACCACGCTCGAAGATCATATTCAGATAAACCCGATTCCAGCTGCGTGACAAAGAACCTGTCTGACCGTTGGATTGATGGGTTGCACCGAGTAGAATCAACGAATTTTTCAAACCCAGCAGTTGCCAATCATTTTTCAAGCGTAAAAACAGTTCAGGCTCATGGTTGGTTTCACGAAACGGGCTGGAAAAGGGGTGATTATACGCCTGCCAAAAGGAGAGATTGGTGTAAGCGGCCCACAAGTCCGCACCACGAAAGATATTTTGCCACACCGGAACCTTAAAACTGAATTGAAACTTCACCTCATAACAGTCGATATCGTCATCACCAATTTCAAACGGCTGGGAATTAACATGACTGTTGTAGGTTATCGGCAACAGATAGTTGCGACGATGTGGGACGATGGCGAAAGGTAACTTAACCGTCGCGCGTTCAATATTGCGCCGCCGGGCAACCGCCGATGGTTCACCATCGACATCAGCCATATCAATAATCTGCGCATCGGCCAGCGCTTTTGATACAAACATTCGACGCAACTCCCCGACAGAAAGCTGATCGTACTGACCGCTTTCAATGGCATTGAGCAGTTGGCGCTGTTGCGCGTTGATCTGAGTATTCGCTGGGGTTTGCGCACCAGCCAGGGGGACCAAACAACACAGGAAAAGTAAACACAGCAGAAGAGAACGGATCAGGATTGACATAATTCCCCCAGAGGTAAAACCACCTGTGCTATTCAGGATACTAGTACTTCTCCATCCCGACCACATTGAGAATTTGTCCAGACTCCTTTTGCGATGGAGTCAACGTCAGCACTTCAATCCCTGATTCGGTCACAGCAACGGTATGTTCAAACTGGGCCGAGAGCGATCTGTCTTTTGTACGCACCGTCCACTTATCCTTCTTATCCGTCACGACACCATGCTTGCCCATGTTGATCATTGGCTCGATGGTAAACGTCATTCCCGGGCGGAGAATCACCTGGTCGCACTCTCTGGTACGATGATGAAAAACGGAAAAGTTTTCGTGAAATTCCCGGCCAATACCGTGGCCGGTATATTCTCGTACCACCGAGTAACCATAGGATTCAACAAAGGGTTGAATAATTTCACCAATAGCTGACAACGGCATCCCCGGCTTAACCCCTTCAATGGCCATCACCAAGGCACGTGCCGTCACGGCCACCAGTTTACGCGCTCGACTGCTCACGTAGCCGACAAAAAAAGTTTCAGACGAATCCCCGTAAAAACCATCGACAATGGTGGTCAGGTCAACATTGACAATATCGCCCTCTTTAAGAACATCGGTGGCTGACGGAATACCATGACAGACAACATTATTTATCGACGTACACAGTGATTTCGGAAAACCATGATAACCGAGACAGGCCGGAGTATGACCATGCTTGAGCGTATAATCGTGAGCCAGCGTATTGAGTTCTTCGGTGCTGATCCCCGCCTTGACATGTGGGCGTATATAATCCATTAATTCGCCGTTAAACGCAGCAGCGCGACGCATACCATCCAATTCCTGTGTACTTTTAATCATCTGTTTCACCGTTTCACCTTCCCGAGACAACCTTAAACGTACCCTCTGTTCTTATCAGATGATGCCATCATACCATCAGCATCAAATCTCGCATCATCAACACAGCCTAAAACTGCTGAACAGCCTACGCCCATGCCCAGAGGATATCAATAATTTTGACTATCAGCCGCAGCCGCTAAGATTATCCGATTGCGACACAGCATTAAACAACCACCATCAATACAGTGCAACACAGATCTGAATAATCTATCCATCAGCTGCAGGCTGAATAAAAGAGAAACTTTTCCCCGACAACTCTTTTCTGTTATGTTACCACTCTCAGCCCACATCGACCAACCGGGAAGCAGACCTCGATGAGCAAAAAAAACAACACCATACAGCCGGACTCTCTAACACAACAAGAATGGGAAGATATCTGTAACCGCTGTGGCCTGTGCTGCTTTGAAAAGTTTCGCGACAACAGAAATCGCGTTATCACCACCGCCGTACCGTG
>JAGGYC010000015.1 GCA_021162745.1 Desulfuromonas sp.
GTTTTGTTGTTTTCCGTAATAGTTGCCGTGCCACGCTCTTTTTTCGCCAATAGTTCAATAAGAGCCTCGTTTAGCTGGGTTGACAACGGCACGACACCTCGTTCGGACATGATTAATCCACCGCTGCGCACGATCTTCATCCTGCCGGAATTACGTAGGCTGAACTCCTGGATAACATAGGTCAGCGGCCCCATGATATTTATGTTGCATTTCAGTATGCCGATGATCTCGTTGCCATCTTTGATTGGAACCACCACGCCGAGCACATAGTCCTGCACGCTGGAATCAAAACCACGGTCATCCAGAAAGATTCTGCCCTGACCATCATCAAGGCACGCCTGCCACCAATACTTGTGGCGATGAGCAAGGGTTGTCAGTTTGCTGGTTGTGGCAATCATCACCCCATAACGGTTGGTGAGAAATATCTCTCCATACTCGCCAGGCATGATTGTTTGCTGGTTTTTAAGATATTCTGCAACGGGGTTGCTCATGTGGCTCTGGATAAAGGGATCGTTACTATCCACTGTTTTCATCCATTGCTGGTTGCGACGCTCCATCTCTTGTTCCCGTTCTGTATCAGCTAATACGGCAAATTCAGAATTGCTTTTCAGCAGAGCATCTTTGATGAGCGGAGCTGAGGACATGGTGGTGGCTATTGCTGCTTTTTCTTTAAGATTGGAGTCCACATGCAGAGCAACCTCTTCAGAGATGTTTTGAATGTTATTCATCGCGTCATTGATGGCAATTCTATGGCTCAGCATGTCATAACCCAGTGAAAGCAGGGCTACAATGACAGCACCGAACAACGTCATTACTGATGCCGCTTTATATTGAATCTTCATAACGTACTCCAGAAATTGTCAGGAAATCTTCCATAGCGTAAGCGTTGATTTGACGGCTTATGGCGTTGATACTCTACGAGTATAGGATGTTTAGGATCTGCGGGAAAGCAGGAACTGAACCAGAGAGTCAGATTTGACAAGCTGGCTTACACGCTAAAGCTTGGGTCGTTAAACGCAACAAAGCCGATTCGAAGGAGGCATCCGAATCGGCTTTGTGTTTTGTATAACCAGGAAGAAAGGAGATCAACCCTTGCCTGCCACAACAAGTTTTGATGGTTGTTACTCTAGCAACAGCTGCCAATGAAAAATAATGCCACATCCGCATTTGTTGAAACCGTATGTCACAGCAGTTGACTGTGTATTCGCACAGTAGTGTTGATCTGTTGCGGGGACACGATCCTGGCGTTGATCACCTGTCCAGATACGTTAGCCAGCGTTTTTTGGGTCGTGATTGGGCCGATGATGCTGTTGATCCGTTGGCTTTGGTCGGGGGCAAGAATGGCTGGGGCACGGAGGCGTAGCTGACGGCTGATGTTGTTGCTGTCGATAAAGCGCAGCAGGATGCCGTGCTCCATCCCTTTAGTGCCGTGACGGTGGGTTAACGTTGCCGTGGATTGTTTTTAATTCTTCAATAATCTGTTACAACAGTCAAGCCTACCGGGCGCAGGTTTTTATAATTCACCTATAGCGAGGATACCTTTGTATGCGGACCAGTAATCCGATGATGAAAGAGAACGCGTTCACGGCAGTGGCTGCTGGTGAACAAACCATGACCTTGCAGGGAGCAGTGAATAAAGACCATTGCTTTGCTTGGCTTGCTGATGATTGGCGCCGGATTAACGTGGAATCTGTTTTTTAATCAAGGCCCGGATGCCATGCTGCCGGTGATGGTTGGCGGTGTGGTCGGTGGCTTTGTGTGGCGTTACTCATTGTGTTTGTTAAACGCTGGTCGCCGGTGTTGGCGCCACTCTATGCCGTGCTTGAGGGGCTGTTTCTCGGTGGGATATCGGCACTGATCGAATATAACTACCCCGGTATTGTCCTTCAGGCCGTGGGGTTGACCTTTGGCGTGTTGTTCAGCCTGCTGCTGGCGTATAAACTACGCCTGATCAGGGTGACAAAAAACTTTCGCATGGGGGTTGTAGCGGCCACCGGGGTGGGCGCCCTGGTCTATCTGGCCGGGTTCATCGGTCAATTCTTTGGCTGGCAGATCCCTTATATCCATGAGTCGGGACCGGTGGGGATCGGCTTCAGCGTCGTGGTGGTGGTCGCTGGCATGAATCTGGTGCTCGATTTCGATTTTATCGAGCGTGGTCACGGCCGGGCGGCCAAGTACATGGAGTGGATTTTACGCCTGCTTTCAAAGCTGCGTAGTCGTTAATTTTTTTTCTACTCTTATTAAACAGTTATGCCGCGTTGTCGATTCGAGACGATAACTTCCTTTGACAGAAGCGTTTTTTGTCGCTAGGTTGAAGACGCAATGCGACAAAATTATTAAACCTGTCGCCGTAAGGAGGAATAACTATGGATATTAATATCAGCAACAATGCGACACCGGGCATGTCTGTTCTCAATCGGGCCAATGAACAACAAAAACAGGCTCCGGAACTCCTTGAAAAAGCCATTGAGGGGACGACTCAACCCAAGGTTGATGAAACCCAGCAGGCTGAACTTGCTGCATTTACCGGCAAGGGACAGTTGATCAACACCACGGCCTGAGTTGTGATAAATTGACGCTTTTACAAAGCCCCACGGGAATTCCGTGGGGTTTTTTTAGTTCCTGTTGTTCGCTGTGCTGAGATTGACGGTGAAAAGGCTTGTCGGTGGAGGGCTTTATTTGTTCTAATGATCCGATTACGACAATGGTTTTTGCTCTGGAGTGGTGATTTATGGCGGTATCGCTTTTGAGGCAACTCTTTTTACGTTGCACGCAACCTTTCAGCAGTAGCTCCGGCTTTCGTATGTTGCTGCTGTCGGCGTTGGTGGGCGTGGTTGCCGGCGCAGGGGCACTGGCTTTTTATTTTGCCACCAATGCCGTTGACCATCTGTTGCTTGGCAGTGTGGCCCATTATCATCCGCCCCTCGAAGGAGGTGCGGATTCGGCGCAGATTTCCCAGATTACTTCCCTGGCCATGGATGTGTACTGGCTGTTGTACCTGTTGCCGATGCTCGGTGGACTGTTCAGCGGCTGGCTGGTCTATCGCTATGCGCCGGAAGCCGAGGGTCATGGTACCGATGGTGCCCTGGAGGCCTTTCATCAACGCGGTGGTGTGATCCGCAGTCGGGTGCCGATTGTCAAAACCCTGTCGTCTATTGCCACCATCGGTACCGGTGGCTCCGCCGGGCGTGAGGGGCCGATTGCGCAAATCGGTGCCGGGTTTGGATCCTTAGTCGCTACCCGCCTCGGCTTGAGTGTCGCCAATCGACGTATTTTACTGCTGGCCGGTATGGCTGGTGGTATTGGTGCCACTTTCCGCTCGCCCCTCGGTGGTGCGCTGTTTGCCGTTGAGGTGCTGTACCGCGATCCTGAGTTTGAACACGAGGGTTTGATTCCCAGTATTATCGCTTCAATTACCGCCTATTCGTTGTTCGGTGCGGTGACGGGTTGGGAGCCGCTGCTGGCCACCCCCCATTTCCGTTTCGAGCATCCCGGTGAGTTGGTGCTGTTCCTTGTGTTGGGACTGGCCTGTGCGCTGCTGGGTCTGGTGTATGTCAAGGTGTTTTATGGCATGCGCGACTACTTCAAGCGGCTGCGGATGCCCAATTGGTTGAAACCTGCCTTGGGCGGACTGCTGTTGGGATTGCTGGCCATGGTGGTGCCGCAGGTGCTCGGTTCCGGCTATGGCTGGGTGCAGGCCGCCCTGTATGGCAAAATGGCGTTGTGGGTGATGTTGGTGATCGCCTTGGCAAAAATAGTTGCCACTAGTTTGACCATCTCCTCCGGCGGTTCCGGTGGCGTCTTTGCCCCTAGTTTGGTGATCGGTGCCATGCTCGGCGGGGCCTTCGGGGCAACGGCAGAGATTTGGTTCCCCGCCCTGACTCAGGATCCGCAGGCTTATGTGCTGGTGGGGATGGCCGGTTTTTTTGCCGGCGTGGCTAATGCGCCGATTGCCACCTTGATTATGGTAAGTGAGCTGACCGGTAATTATGGTCTGTTGGCACCGCTGATGCTGGTGTGCGTGGTGGCGATGATCGCCATGCGCCACAACAGTATCTATGAAAAACAGGTGGCGGCACGGATCGATTCCCCGGCACATTTTGGCGATTTTGTGATCGATATTCTTGAGGGAATTCGGGTTGGTGAATTAGCGAGCAAGGGGCGAGAACCGACGTTGATCCCAGCGTCAATGACGTTACCGGATATTCTTCACAAAATATCGTCTGCCAAGAGTGCTTATTTCCCGGTGGTTAATCCGCACGGGGCGATGGTGGGGATCTTCTCCCTCAACGATATTCGCCGCATCCTCAATGAGGAGATTCCGACCGGGTTGGTGGTGGCCGGTGATATGGCTACCACCCAGGTGATCTATGCTACGCCGCAAGACCATCTGACAGAGGTGATGAAAAAGATCACCATTCGTAACCTTGAAGAGATTCCGGTGGTTGATCCGAACAAGCCCGATATGGTGCTGTATATGTTGTCGCGGCGGGCGGTGTTGGCTTATTACGCTGAACAAGTTGAAAAGACGCGCGGCCACTATCAGCAGTAGTTGGCAGTCTGCTCGCTGAGCGGATGAACAATGTTGTCGCACCAACAGGATCCTGCATAACGGTGCCACGGCAAAAGTGGAGAGCGGTAAACAATCAAGCTATTCAATGCCGTAGCTCAGAAAAAGAGACCACTTAAGTCGGCTGAGAGGTCCGACTTGCCGCCAAGGTGAAGCATAACGGAAAGCGACTCATCGTTGGTGGGTCTGCGACCCCCGGAGGGCCGGTTTTGAAAGCCGTTTCTTTGCTCACTTTCTTTGGGGCTTTGTAAAGAAAGTGTGTCGGCTGCGGGACGAAACCCGCGAACTTGATCGTGGTTTTAAGGGGTTTCAGATCAGCAGTTGTCGGGTTTACGCTTCGCTAACCTGACCTACCAAATTTACAAAGAGGAACCCGAAAAAACTCGCTACGCTCAGACAGTTTTCGGGCAACCATCCTCGATGACGCTCATTACGTTCGGCGGCGACAAACGGGGGGCCACTATCAGAAGATGCAGGAATAAAAAAATCCCCCCGACTATCAAGCCGGAGGGATTTTTTATTATTCGTTGAATGTATGGTTTAGCTTACTTGCTTTTCTAATTCTTCGCTGCGTTCATCCATCACCTTGACGGCGCACAGATCGCCGCACATGGTGCAGGCGCCGTGCTCGTCGGCAGCGGTGTTGGACTCGCGACGCTCGCGGGCCTTGGCCGGATCGAGGGCCAGTTCAAACTGCTTTTCCCAGTCCAGATCCTTACGCGCCTGGGCCATGGCGTGGTCTTTTTCGATGGCGCCTGGCACCTGCTTGACGATGTCGGCGGCGTGGGCGGCAATGCGGCTGGCGATGACACCGTCGTGGACATCCTGAACATCGGGCAGGCACAGGTGCTCGCTGGGGGTGACGTAGCACAAAAAGTCGGCACCTGCCGAGGCGGCGATGGCGCCACCGATGGCGCAGGTGATATGATCGTAACCAGCAGCGAGGTCGGTCACCAGCGGACCGAGGACGTAGAACGGTGCGCCGTGGCAGACCTGCTTTTGCAGCTCGATGTTGGCCTTGACCTGATCCAGCGGCATATGGCCGGGGCCTTCGATCATCACCTGGATGCCGGCATCCCAGGCCCGGTTGGTCAGTTCGCCGAGGATCAGCAGCTCCTGGATCTGGGCGCGGTCGGTGGCGTCGCTCAGGCAACCGGGGCGGAAGCCGTCACCGAGGGAAAGTACTGCATCGTAGGGGCGTACCAGCTCTAACAGGCGATCATAGTGTTCATAGAGGGGGTTCTCGGCCTTGTTGTAGGCCATCCACTTGGCGGTAAATGAGCCGCCGCGCGAGACGACGTTCATGATCCGTCCCTCTTGGTCCATTCGGTCGAGGGTCAGCTGGGTGACACCGCAGTGGACGGTGATGAAGTCAACGCCGTCGTCGAGGTGTTTTTTGATGCCGTCAAAGATCTCGTCAACGGTCATTTGCACCATCGCTTTTTTCTTCTTGGCCACGGTATCCACGGCGGCCTGATAGAGGGGGACGCTGCCGATACAGGCATCGGTTTCGGCAATGATGGCGGCGCGAATCTCGTCGATGGGGCCACCGGTGGACAGGTCCATCAGCGCATGGGCTCCGGCGGCGACGGCGACACGGGCCTTCTCCATCTCGTTATCGATGCTGGTGTCATCCTTGCTGGTGCCGATGTTGGCGTTGACCTTGGTGCTCATCCCCTTGCCGACGGCCAGAGGGATACCGTTGCTCCGTTTAACATTGTGGCAGATACAGGCGGTGCCTTCGGCAACGCGCTCGCGCAGCCATTCGGCGTCAATCCCTTCGATCTCTGCGGCTTGGCGCAATGTATCGGTAATGAGCCCCTGACGGGCAGCTTCCATTAACGTCATGATGTTAGTCCTCGCGTGTAGCGACCGGCGCAATGCGGTCGGTAAGAATTTTTGAAGCGGTATAGTGATTGATCGGGCCATGGCCGCAGCCAAGTTGGGGCGCCGTGGTGATGGCCTGAGTGATAAATTGTTTGCATAACGGTACAGCCTGATCCAGGGGGAGCCCCTGAGCGAGCAATGTGGCGATCACCGAGGCGGTGGTGCAGCCGGTGCCATGGGTGTGTGGGGTGTCGATCCTTTTGCCGGTGAAGGTTTGGCAGTGATCGCCGTGCAGCAGCAGGTCGATGGGATCGCCGGCAAGATGGCCCCCTTTGAGCAGGATGTTGCGGGCACCCATCTGTTGCAGTCGGCGTGCGGCCTGTTCCATCTCGGCCACGTTGGTGATGGTCAAGTCGGTGAGGGCTTCGGCCTCGGGGACGTTGGGGGTGAGCAGGTAGGCCTTGGGTAACAGCCGAAGGACAAAGGTGTCGATGGCCGATTGCTGCAACAGGCTGGAGCCGCCCTTGGCGATCATCACCGGGTCGATGACACACAGCGCCGCCTCATCCTTCAGGGCGTCGGCAACGGTGTCGATAATCTCGGCACTGAAGAGCATGCCGGTCTTGATCACATCGGTGCCGATATCGCTGAGCACCGCTTCCAGTTGCTGCTTAACAAACGTTGCCGGTGGCGCGTGGATGGCGCTGACACCGAGGGTATTCTGGGCGGTCAGGGCGGTGAGTACGCTGCTGCCGTAACTGCCGAGCAGGGTGATGGTCTTGAGATCGGCCTGAATCCCGGCACCGCCGCCGCTGTCGGAGCCGGCAATGGTCAGTACTCGACCATGGGGCAGTGGTTGGTAGTGGTGGAATTGCAGGGCCAGCTCGCGGGCGGCGGTGCCGGGTTGCGGATCGGCCATCACTGCTGAAACCAGTGCTGCGGCATCGGCACCGGCATCGATCACCGCTGCCAGACCCTGGTTGTCGATACCACCGATGGCGACAATCGGCAGTTGGACGGCATGGCGGATCGCCTTGAGTCCGGCCAGGCCGATGTGCACGGCATCTTGCTTGGTGCCGGTGGGGTAGACACTGCCGACGCCGATGTAGTCAGCCCCTTGCTGCTGCGCATCGATGGCCATTTGTACGCTACGGGTGGAGACACCGATGATCGCCTGTGTCCCGAGCATGGATCGAGCGTCGGCAATGCTGCCATCGTTCTGGCCGAGGTGAACGCCATCGGCCTGGCTGTCACGGGCCAGTTCCACACTGTCGTTGATGATGAACAGCGCCTGGTGCTGATGGCAGAGTTGGCGCAGCCGGGTGGCCAGTCGGCGCTTCTCGGCGTCGTCACGTATTTTGTCACGATATTGGACAATGCGGGCGCCACCGTGCAGTGCTGCCGTTACCCGTTGCAGAAGCAGATCGGCAGGGCTGTCATCGGTAATTAAATACAGGCCGCAGATGGCGGTATGGTGGTGTGTAGTATTGTCTGTGTGCTGTGTCATAAAAAAACCGCTGCCGGAATAGGCGCGGTCAAAACACCGGATGGTGTTGTGCGGTCGCTTCCCTACGCCGGTATAATCCGGATCAGGTTCTAAGGGTCGCTCTGCGAATCAGAGCTCTCAGTGAGGCACTCCCCCAGCATCCATCTCAATTGACTTTTGAGTGTATTTTACGAGCCTAGTGGATTCGTAAACTCCTGTCAACGTTCTTCTTTGTACTGTAAACAGAAGCATGGAGGATTGGATGTATACGCATGTTGTTTTTTTGCTTCAGACATTAGTGTTATTTCAATCGGTTGGCGGCTGTTCTATGGAGATACAGCTTAAGAACATGTTGCAGTTAATGAAGCTGTGGGAAAAATTAGTTGTCAGTAGGTTTGAGGTTGGTGTAACATTTAAGATTATCTATAAATCTGAATGTAGTGATTTATCGGTCGTTTTTCGGTTTTTTGCTTAGAGACCGATGCTTGAGCTTGACACTTTGAGCGTGAACAATATCCACGATGGGGTCGGCGTCGATTTTCTGACCGTGTTGTCCGGAGGTACTGTGGAATACGCAGATCTGGTAGAAAACAGCAATGATCTGATACAGGTGGTCGGTTTTGATGGCCGGATGATCTACGTCAATCGGATGTGGCAGGAAACCCTCGGTTACAGTCGTGACGATCTGGAGGGGCTTAATTTTTTCCACCTGCTTCACGAAGATTTTCACTGTGATTGCCATCAACGGATTCAACGGTTGATGGCGGGTGAATCGGTGCCGCGTTTCGAGGTGGAATATAAAACGCGCGATGGCCATAAAATTATCGCTGAAGGCAGTATCGCTCTGTACTTGGAGGATGGCGAGCCGTGCGGGATTCAGGGTGTTTTCCGAGATATATCGGCGCGCAAGAAGGCCGAAAAAGCACTGCTGAGCTCTGAAGAGCGTTTTCGGACGATTTTTGAGTCGTCGGTGGCCGGCATTGCCATGTTGGCTCCCGATGGGCATTTCCTCCAGGCTAATCCTGCATTTTGTCAGTTTCTTGGCTACACTTTCAAAGAATTGCGCCAGATGAAGATCACCGATGTGACCCATCCTGATGACATTGAGCAGACTCTCAACCGCCGGAATATTGCTCAGGCCAATCGCTCGCGGGCAATTGTCTGTGAAAAGCGTTATCTACGTAAAGATGGCAGCGTGTTCTGGGCGCAACTGTCGTCGACATGGTTTTTTGACGATGAAGGTCAGCCGATTTACACTGTGCCGGTGATTCAGGATATTACCCGGCGCAAGGAAGCTGAAGAGAGGATTCGTGAACTGGCCTACTACGACAGCCTGACGGGGCTGCCCAATCGCAGTCTGTTTAACGATCGTCTCGAGCAGACCATGGCCCAGGTGCGGCGGCGCAATGGCGAGTTTGCCCTGATGTTCCTTGATCTCGATCGTTTCAAGGGGGTGAATGATACCCTTGGCCACGCGGTGGGGGATGCGATGCTGTGCGAGGCGGCACGGCGCCTCAGTGCCTGTTTGCGCGGCAATGACACCGTGGCTCGGCTCGGTGGTGACGAATTCGTTATTATTCTTGCTGATTATAAAGATGACGCCAATTTGCCGAAGATTGCCGAAAAGATTTTACGGGAGATGTCGCGTCCCTTCGATCTCGGTGTGCGTGAGGTGTTCGGTTCAACCAGTGTTGGTATTGCGTTGTATCCGAACGATGGTGAGAACCCGGCTGATTTGCTGCGCCGGGCTGATATGGCCATGTATGCCGCGAAAGATAACGGTGGTAATACCTTCCAGTTTTACTCAGCGGAGATGAATGCCCGTGCTGTTTCGCGTATGGATATGGAGGCAAGTATGCGCCGCAGTCTCGATAATGAAGAATTTTTTATCGAGTATCAGCCGCAGATCGATCTGGTGACCAACAAGGTGGCCGGTGTCGAAGCGCTGTTGCGTTGGCAACATCCGCAGTTGGGGGTGATCCCGCCGACCGAGTTTATCCCGTTGGCTGAAGAGACCAATCTTATTCTGCCCCTCGGCGAGTGGGTGCTGCGCAAGGTGTTCGAGCAGTGTGTGTGTTGGCAGGAGCAGGGTTATCTGCCGTTCCGGGTCGGGGTGAATGTCTCCGGGCGACAGTTTGTTCAGCCTGACTTTGTCGAAATGGTCTGTACGCTACTTGACGAAACCGGTGCTGACCCGGAATTGCTGGAATTTGAGATTACCGAAAGTGTTGTCATGAAGGATGTTGACGCCGCCGTCATCACCTTGCAGCATCTTAAGGAGCTGGGGATCAATATGGCTATCGATGATTTCGGTACCGGATATTCATCGCTGAGCTGTTTGAAACATCTACCGCTTAACCGATTGAAGATCGATAAATCGTTTATCGTCGATCTGCAGCATAATGCTGATGACCGGGCGATTGTCGAGGCAACCATTGCCATGGCCAAACGGTTGGATCTCGATGTAACGGTTGAAGGGGTGGAAACCGAGGGACAGTATGGATTTGTCCGCAAGCGGGATTGCGATGTGGTGCAGGGTTTTTACTTCAGCAAGCCGTTGTCGGCGACGGCAGTGGCCGACAACTGGTTGAACAAAGCCTCCTGATATTTTCAGGCGGTGAAACGGCTTTACAGCACTCGGTGAGCGTGCTAAAAAACATGAGTATGAAACATAAACGGGCCGCAGTTGCGGCCTGTTTTGTTTTGCTGTTTGAGTGTCAATGCCAATCTGATCCCCCTTTGAACACACTGAATGTAGAGATTTATGTACGCACATCGTCCGACCCACGTAGATATTGATCTCGCTGCCTTGCAACACAATTACCATTTTATTCGTCAGCAGATGGCCGCTGATCGCCAGCTGTTGGCCGTGGTTAAGGCCGATGCCTATGGTCATGGTGCCGTACCTGTGGCCCAGACCCTGGAACGGGCCGGGGCCGAACTGCTCGGTGTCGCCATTGCCGAAGAGGGGCTGGAGTTGCGTCATGCCGGGATTGAACTGCCGATTCTGATGCTCGGTGGCCCGTGGCCGGGGCAAGAGGAGATCTTGATCGAGAATGATCTGCAGGTTGCGGTGTTTGAAGTCGGACAGCTGCTTCGCTTGCAGGCTGCAGCTGAACGGCTGGGTAAACAGTGCCATTGTCACCTGAAGATCGACACCGGTATGGGGCGTCTGGGCGTGCGTTACGTGGGGCTGAAGGCACTGCTTGGCGTGCTGGCACGCTGTCCCCGTCTCTGTCTTGCCGGGGTGATGACCCATTTCGCCCTGGCTGATTGCCCTGAACAGCCGTTAACCGCCGAGCAGTTGCGCTGTTTTGAGCAGGCGTTGACCCTGGTGCGCAGTGCCGGTTTTCAGCCGCGTTATATCCATGCGGCCAACAGTGCCGCAACATTTGCCGCCGTCGATGGCGGTTGCAATCTGGTGCGTCCCGGTATTGCTCTCTATGGTGGCCAGCCCTTTGCCGATCGTCATCTGCCGCTGCAACCGGTGATGTGTTTTCGCACTGAAGTTGCCCACCTCAAAATATTGCCTACCGGCAGCGGTGTTTCTTATGGTCACCGCTTTGTTGCTCAGCGGCCCAGTGTGATTGCGGCAATTCCTGTCGGTTATGCCGATGGTTACAATCGCTTGCTGTCCAATTGTGGTACGGCCCTGGTTCGTGGGCGGCGGGTGCCGGTGGCAGGGACCGTGTGCATGGATTGGACCCTGCTGGATGTGACTGATGTCGAAGGGGTGTGCGTTGGTGATGTGGTGACATTGCTGGGCTGTGATGGTGATGAATGTGTTGACGCTGAGCAGTGGGCTGAGATGGTGGGGACGATCTCTTATGAGGTGTTCTGTCAGATCAGCAAGCGCGTTCCACGGCATTATCTGCCGGCAACACATAAACTTGCTCCGTAAAACCCCGCCCAAACTTTTTCTGGAGGTTGTGATGGCATCAGCGCTGTTTCTTGCCTTGGATCTTGGCACAACGACATTGGCCGGCCGACTGCTGTCTGCGGACGGTACGCTCTGTGCAGAAGCGTCGCTGTTTAATCCGCAGATCCGTCATGGTGCCGATGTGCTGCGTCGGATGGAAGCCGCTCTCGCCGGTGAGGGCGAAGCCCTGCGGTTGGCCCTGGAGCAGGGCATGGCTGAATTGGTGAGCCGACTCCTTGACCAGGCTCAGGCCGATGTCGGGATGATCTGCGCCGCCGCCGCAGCCAGTAACCCCGCTATCTCCTGTCTTTTACAGCAACTGCCCGTCGAGACGTTGTTGTTCCCCCCGCACCGGCCACCTGTCAGTACGGGGCAATGGCTGTCGTACGATTTTCTGCCGGTGCCGCTGTATTTATTCCCCCTTGTCAGTGGTTACGTCGGTGGCGATCTGGTTGCTGTCGTTCATGCTTATCCTGAATGTGCGCCCGGTACTTTTTTTATCGATGTCGGTACCAATGGTGAAATGGCCCTGTTTAATGGTGAACAGTGGTGGGTGACGTCGGTGGCTGCCGGACCAGCCTTTGAGGGGGGGAATATTGCCTGTGGCATGACCGCTTCGCCCGGTGCGATTTGTGGTGTGACATTAGATGAAGATCGCTTGCAACTGCAGACCTGTGGGGAAGTTTTGCCGCAGGGGTTGTGTGGCAGTGGCCTCGTTGAAGCGATTGCCGCTGCTCTGCGCGGTGGTCTGATTGATTGCCATGGCACCCTGGTGGATGCCGATGAGGTCGAGAGTAATCTCGGTCGTTATCTTGATCATGATGGTGAAGAGGCGACGCTGTGTCTGTATCGTGATGCTCGTCACAGCGTGCAGTTGACCCAGACCGATATTCGGAATTTCCAATTGGCCAAAGGGGCGGTGTATGCCGGTGCTGAATGTCTGTTAAAACGGGCAGGGATGACCACGGATGATTTGACTCAGGTGGTGATGACCGGAGCGCTGGGTTTCTCTTTGCAGGGGGCGACATTGAAAACGGTTGCCCTGCTCCCCGAAAATATGATAAAAAAGGTAATCTTTAGTGCGGGTGGTGTGCTTCGTGGGTTGGAGCGTTATCTGGTTCAGGTCGATGGCTCAGAGCAGGTACAAGCTGTGGCCGATATGTTACGACCCTATCCGTTATCGGGAACCCCCGATTTTGAACAGGCCTTTGTCGATGCGTTGGAATTTCCATGCTCTTCGGTTTAACTTTCAGCGCGGTGAATTGCAGCGGGTTGTGCGATGTTCGAATGGCGAGGAAAGAATGACCTTTCTCGTTGTATCAATAGCTTAGGGTGGGGTTCTGCTTTCCACCAACGAGTACAAGAGCTGTTTTAGTGATCTTCAGCTGCCTGAGATGGAGCGATTTCGCTTGTATCCTGTGGCGTAACAGCGTAGAACTGGGCGTTCTAAAAGGATTAATTCTAAAAGTGCTCTGTATAGAAGCTATATGGCTTAACCATATAGCGAACGTTTCTCTACCCGTATTTGTTCTATGAAAGGAAAAACCATGGCCGTGATTAAGCGTGCTCTTGTCAGTGTTTCGGATAAAACTGGGATTGTCGATTTTGCCCGGGAGCTCAGCTCCTATGGTGTTGAAATTCTATCAACGGGTGGTACTGCCAGCCTGCTGCGTGACGAGGGCGTTGCGGTAAAGGATGTTTCCGACTATACCGGTTTTCCGGAAATGCTCGATGGCCGGGTAAAAACCCTCCATCCCAAGGTCCATGGTGGTCTGCTCGGTCTGCGTGACAATCCTGAGCATGTGGCCAAGATGGCTGAACACGCCATTGAGCCCATTGACATGGTGGTGGTTAATCTCTACCCCTTTGAAGCCACGGTGGCCAAGCCTGATTGTACGTTGATCGATGCCATTGAGAACATCGATATCGGTGGCCCGACCATGTTGCGCAGCGCGGCCAAGAATAACCGTTTTGTGACGGTGGTTGTCGATTACAACGATTACGCTACGGTTCTCGACGAGATGCGCAGCAGCAATGGCGCGGTTACGGAAAAGACCAACTTCCGCCTCGGCGTTAAAGTGTATCAGCACACCGCCGCTTATGATGGTGCCATCTCCAACTGGCTGGGCAGTCGCTTGGAAGAGGAGGTCAGTGACTTTCCGGCAACCCTGAGCTTGCAGTTTCAGCAGAGTCAAGTGATGCGTTATGGTGAGAACCCGCATCAAAAAGCGGCCTTCTATGTTGAAAAGAACATCAGTGAAGCGTCCATTGCCACGGCAACACAGTTGCAGGGCAAGGCGCTGTCGTATAACAATATCGGCGATACTGATGCGGCGTTGGAGTGTGTCAAGCAGTTCAATGACGGCCCGGCCTGCGTTATCGTCAAGCATGCCAACCCCTGTGGTGTGGCCGTCGGTGCCACTATTCTCGAAGCCTACGAGCGGGCGTTCAGCACCGATCCTGAATCCTCCTTTGGCGGCATCATCGCCTTCAACCGTGAACTGGATGCTGAAACCGCCCAGGCCATTGTCGATCGTCAGTTTGTCGAGGTGATCATCGCCCCTGCGGTCAGTGCCGAGGCGGTTGAGATCGTCAAGGCCAAGAAGAATGTTCGTCTGCTGGAGTGCGGACAATGGCCGGAGCAGTCGGCAGATCGTTTTGAATACAAGCGGGTGAACGGTGGTTTGCTGGTGCAGGATGCCGATCATGCTCTCTATGACGAGCTGAAGGTGGTGACCAAGCGTCAGCCGACAGATCAAGAGATGAAAGATCTGCTGTTTTCCTGGCGGGTGGCCAAATTCGTCAAGTCCAATGCCATTGTCTACTGCAAGGATGATATGACCATTGGTGTCGGTGCCGGTCAGATGAGCCGCGTTAATTCGGCGCGTATTGCGGCAATCAAGGCCGAACAGGCCGGACTCGATGTGACGGGCAGCGCCATGGCATCGGATGCGTTTTTCCCGTTCCGCGATGGTCTGGATAATGCCGCGGCCGTTGGTGTGACGGCCGTCATTCAACCGGGTGGTTCCATCCGCGACGAGGAAGTGATCGCTGCTGCCGATGAGCATGGGATTGCCATGGTCTTCACCAGCATGCGTCATTTCCGTCACTAATCGAAACGGAAAAAAGTAAATTACGATAGCGTTCATGGTGGGCTCCCTGTTTTGGGAGCCCCAGTGCTATTTGAGATAAAGGAAGCTTGTTATGAAAATACTGGTTATTGGTGGTGGTGGTCGCGAGCACGCCCTGGTCTGGAAGATGGCTCAATCTCCTCTGGTTGAAAAAATCTTTTGTGCTCCGGGGAATCCCGGCATGAATGGCCTGGCCGAAACTGTGCATTTGGCGGTTGATAATATCGATGGCCTATGTGATTTTGCCCAACAACATTTCATTGACCTGACGGTGGTTGGTCCTGAGTTGCCACTGACACTGGGCATTGTCGACCGTTTCAAGGTGGAAGGGCTGGCGATCTTTGGTCCCAGCAAGGCCGCTGCCCAGATCGAGGGCAGTAAGGGCTTTTCCAAAGATCTGATGGCCAAATACGGCATCAAGACAGCGGCCTATGCCTCGTTCAGTGACCGTGAAGCAGCCGCTGCTTATATTCGTGATCAGGGAGCACCGATTGTTGTCAAGGTCGACGGCCTGGCTGCGGGTAAAGGGGTGATTCTGGCTCAGACCGAGCAGGAAGCCATTGATGCTGTTGACGACATCCTGGTGAAAAAAGCTTTTGGTGACGCTGGCGATGCCGTGGTCATCGAGGAGTTTTTGACCGGTGAAGAGGCTTCTTTCTTCGCATTTACCGATGGCAAAAACATCCTGCCGTTGGCGTCGGCACAGGATCACAAGCAGATTTTCGATGGTGACAAAGGACCGAATACCGGTGGCATGGGAGCCTATTCCCCGGCACCTGTCGTCACTGATGTTCTCTACGATCGTATTGTCAAAGAGGTGGTGCAACCGACTATCGATGGCATGGCGGCTGAGGGCTGCCCGTACTGCGGGATTTTGTTCATCGGTCTGATGATCGAAAATGATGATTTTAAGGTCCTTGAATACAACGCTCGTTTCGGTGATCCGGAAGCGCAGCCGCTGTTGTCGCGGATGAAGTCGGATGTGGTGCCGGTGCTGCTTGATTGCGCGCGCGGCGAACTGACAACCAAGGCTCTGGAGTGGCATGATCGCGCTGCGGTCTGTGTGGTGATGGCGTCAGGCGGCTATCCGGGCGATTATGCCAAAGGTGATGTGATCAACGGTTTGGATGCGGCCAATGCCATTGATGGCGTTCGGGTATTCCACGCTGGAACGGCACTCAAGGACGGTAAGATTGTTACTGCCGGCGGACGCGTTCTCGGTGTCACCGGTTGGGGTGATGATGTGGCCGCGGCGATCAAAAAAGCCTATGAAGGTGTTGCAAAGATCAGCTGGAATGGCGCGCAGATTCGTACCGATATTGGTCAAAAAGCTCTGAATCGCTAACCGTTTATTTACGATAAGAGGAAGACAAGACAATGGAACAGCAACCCTTGGTTGGCATATTGATGGGCAGTGATTCGGATTATGGGGTGATGGCAGAAGCCGCCAAAACCTTGAAATCGTTTGATGTCCCCTATGAGATGATTGTCTCCAGCGCTCACCGTTCGCCGGTGCGTACGGCAGAGTATGCGTCAACAGCGGCCAAACGTGGTGTCAAGGTGATGATCGTTGGTGCCGGGGCAGCAGCTCACCTGGCCGGTGTCGTTGCTGCGGAGACCACACTGCCGGTGATCGGCGTACCCATCGACAGCTCGGTCCTTAAAGGGCTGGACTCGCTGTTGGCAACGGTTCAGATGCCGGGTGGTATTCCGGTGGCAACCATGGCCATCGGCAAGGCCGGTGCCAAAAATGCCGGCATTTTTGCCGTACAACTGCTGGCGGTAGGTGATGTCCAGTTGGCCGAAAAGATGAAGCTCTCTCGCAAGGAGATGGCGGAGGCGGTAGCGGCCAAGAGTGACAAGTTGCAGCAA
>JAGGYC010000158.1 GCA_021162745.1 Desulfuromonas sp.
AAGCCGTCCTTTTTATAACTATTCTGCAGCAAAAAACGTTAGAGCAGATCAGCAATCTCCGGTGCCATACCGATATAGCTGCCCGGAGTCATCTGCTGTAGGCGTTGCTTATCATCAGCAGGCAGATCGAGACCATTAACAAACTCACAGATGATCTCTTGGGTGATCTTCTGTCCACGGGTCAACTCTTTGAGTTTTTCATAGGGATTTTCGATCCCGGCTTTACGCATCACCGTCTGGATCGGCTCGGCAAGAACTTCCCAGGCATTATCCAGATCGGCGGCCAGATTGTGTTCATTGAGCTTCAACTTACTCAACCCTTTAAGAGAGGAGTGATAGGCGATCATACTGTAACCAAAACCAACGCCCATGTTACGCAACACCGTGGAGTCGGTCAGATCACGTTGCAGACGCGAAATCGGTAATTTACCGGCCAGATGATTGAACAGCGCATTGGCCAGTCCACAGTTGCCTTCGGAATTTTCAAAATCGATCGGGTTAACCTTGTGCGGCATGGTTGAAGAACCGATCTCCCCCTTGATGGTCTTCTGACCAAAATAACCCATGGAGATATAGGTCCAGATGTCACGATTAAGGTCGGTGAGAATGGTGTTCCAACGCGCGCACGCATCAAACAGCTCCGCCATGTAATCGTGGGGCTCAATCTGGGTGGTAAACAAATTCTGCTTCACACCGAATCCATCCTCGATCACCCGCTTGGCCAGAGCCGGCCAATCGACCTCAGGGTATGCCGACAAATGAGCATTGAAGTTACCGACGGCGCCATTAAGCTTGCCGAGAATCTCAACAGTCTCGATGCAGCAACTCTGTTTCTTCAACCGCGCGACAAATACCGCCAACTCCTTGCCAATGGTAGTCGGCGAAGCTGTCTGTCCATGGGTACGGGCCAGCATCGGCACCGAGCGGAACTCATGGGCCAACCGAGCCACCGTCTCTTCAATCTGCTGCTGCAGAGGCACCAGCGCCGCCAGACCATCCTTAAGCATCAAGGCATGAGAGAGATTATTAATATCCTCGGAGGTACAGCCAAAGTGGATAAATTCGGAAATATCCTCCATGGAGGTGCCGGTGATCTGTTCTTTAAGATAATACTCAATCGCCTTAACGTCGTGATTTGTTACGCTCTCCAGATCTTTGACCCGCTGGGCGCGCTCCGGGGTGAAATCGACAATGATCTGCCGCAAGCACTCCTGCTCCTGCGCGGTCAGAACGCGACACTCGCTAATTCCCGACTCAGCACAGAGTTCGAGCAACCAGAGCACCTCAACCTTGACGCGGTTGCGCATCAGCGCATATTCAGAAAAACAATCGGTCAGTGCCGAAACTTTTGAAGCATAACGCCCATCAATGGGGCTCACTGCGGTAATCATAAAGCATTCTCCTTGCGGTAAATTTGATGCGGCAATATAGCGCATCGGCCCCAGAGCCGCAAGGGCTTTACCCTGTCACCGCCGCACTGCTGATTTAGCAACCAAATAGCTGACTCACTCCTAAGTTCTGTCATCGTGGGCCAAATCAACGGCAGTCTGTTTTCCATATTATCCGTTTAATTTATTACAAATCACTACCTGTTTTACTTTTATGAACCAAGGGTTATTATATTATTTAATGAGTAACCATGATAAAGGACAACGTTCATATTTAATCAAAAGTTCCCCATTCTCTTTCATCAAGCAGTGTTCCCCAGCGATCACCTCACGAATCGCTAAACAACCACTGCATGTAGTCATGCATTAATTATTTTATTCAACAGGAGGAATCATGAAAAAATGGATGCTTGCCGCAATGCTGCTGTGCATATTACCAACAATACTGATGGCCGCTGAAGCCAACCAGACATCTCAGACCGGTCGCTTTTTTATCAACCCGATGGTCGGTGGTCTGAACATGGGGAGCAGTTCGTTCGATCCGGAACTCAACTACGCCATCGGTGGCGGCTTCAACCACACTGCCAACCTCAGTAGTGAGTTTCGTGCTGCTTATGCTCAAGAAAGAAGCGGCACCGACAGCGAAGTCGTGACTGCATTCGCCGGTATCCTTTACCACCTGATGCCTGAACAACGACTGGTACCCTACCTGGCCGCCGGATTCGGCGCCCTGGCCATCGATGAGGACAACGACCACCATGTACAGTTGAACTACGGTGCCGGTCTCAAATACTTCATCAATGAGGATCTGGCTCTTAACACCGAGGTCCGCCACATGCTGGCCAACAGCGGTGAGCCCAACAATCTGATGTATGGTGCCGGTCTTGTCTACTACTTTGGTGGTGAAAAACCAGCTCCTACTCCTGTTCCCGCACCGGTCGACAGCGACGGCGACGGTATCTATGATAATCAGGATCAGTGCCCCGACACCCCCACCGGTGTTGCCGTTGACAGCAATGGTTGCCCGCTGGACACAGACGGTGACGGCGTTTATGACTATCTCGACAAGTGCCCCGGTACTCCGGCCGGTGTTGCCGTTGACAGCAAAGGTTGCGCCCTGCCGGTCGACAGTGATGGTGATGGCGTATTCGACGACGTCGACCGCTGCCCTAACTCAGACCCTGGCGCCCATATTAATGAGTACGGATGCCAACTGGTTCTCACGCTGTTGATTCAGTTTGATACCAACAAAGATGTCATCCGTCCGCAACACGTTCAGGATATGACCAATGCCGCAGCCTTTATCAACAAATATCCTGGAGAAACAGTTCTGGTTGCCGGTCACACCGATAGCGATGGCAGTGCAGCCTACAACCAACAACTGTCGCAAAAACGTGCCCAATCTGTCAGTGATTACCTGATTAAGAACTACGGCATCAATCCAGCGCAACTGACGGTCAAAGGTTTTGGCGAAAGCCAACCGGTTGTTGAAAACACCTCCGCAGCCAACAAACAACAGAACCGCCGTGTTGAACTGAGCCTGTTTAACAACTAACAGCGACACGACCAACCAAAGCCGCCCCGAAATAACGGGGCGACTTTATTTCATCATAAGGCGGGCACCACCACAAACCACCACGCCAGGCTAAATAAATCTGCCCAATAACCTACCGATTATTCCTTATCCCCATCGAATCTTAAATCACCAGCAAACCTATGTGTGTAATGTTAATTTTCTGCTACACTCAAACAATCTTGATGGTCTCGCGAAAACGAATTAGATGGCTAAACAAAAATTTCGACCTACAAGGCGTAGTGGTTTTTCAAGGGTGAAGGCATACATGTTGTATGTCGAAGTCTTGAAAAAACGCTGCAACGCAGGAGGGCGGACTTTTTGCGACGCCATCAATCTTGGCACTCAACACTTACATACTTATAGCTCTTTTATTGTCATACCGTCGATTTAACTAAAAACTGACCCTCGGATTAACCCTGTTGGTCTACAATCCCATTTTCAGGAGGCTGCCATGAAAACCCTCGCTAAATTCGTGATCCTTGTTGTCCTCATTGCGATTACCGCCGTTGCTGGAATAACTTACTATTTGGATTCCATTGCCAAAAAAGCGGTGGAGTACGGCGGGTCCAAAGCGTTAGGCGTTCAGACAACCGTCGACAGCCTGCATCTTTCGCTGTTAGATGGCAACAGCAGCCTCAAAGGTTTCACCATCGCCAACCCTCAAGGATTCAGCCCGCAGGACTTCATGATCATGAAGCAGGCGGACGTTTCCGTCGACATCAATTCGCTGTTGTCCGACACCATCCGCATCCAAAAAATCATCGTTTCCGGCCTGCAGGTCAGCATTGAACAGAGTGATCAAAATTCCAATGTTAAAGCGTTGCTGAAAAATATTCCAAAAACGCAAACATCGACAACAAAAACACCGCCGCCAGCCCAAAGCTCTTCGGACAAAGGCAGCGGCAAAAAATTCATTGTCGATCTTATTGTCTTAGAAGATATCGGCGTATCGGCACAATTAGCGGCCCTCGGCACCAAGCTGAGCAATGTTGATCTCACGGTGCCCCGCATAGAACTGCGCCAAGTGGGCCAGCAGCAGGGGGGCCTGTCCATGGCAGAATTGATTCAATTTTTAGTTGAGGAAGTGCTTAACGCTACAGCCAACAACTCACGCAGTCTCTCCCCGGCCTTGTCAAAAATGCTCCAAGGGGATCTGGCCAGCGTCGAAGGCATTAAAGCCGGCGCCATTGAAGCCGCCTCAGGTGAAGTGGAAAAAGCGACTCAGAAATTGATGGAAGATCTCGATCTCCCCGAAGGGAGCGATACCGAATTACAACAGGCGGCAGACAGTCTGCTCAAAGGATTACTCAACAGCAAGTAATACCCTCCGCCTCCGAGCGGCCCATGCGGAGATCAATCCGCAGAGGCCGCTCGGAACAGCATCATTCAACAGGACAGCGACAATGACAAACTTCAACCTCAATCAACAACTTGATCAGGATTGCATCACCCTTGGCAGACTGGGGTCAACACACCTCCTCTTGCTCAATAACTCACTGGTACCATGGTTTATCCTGGTGCCACAGACCGATCGCTGCGAAATCCACGACATGCCGCGCAACGAGCAGATTCAACTGCTCGACGACATTAACCTGCTGGCCACGTTTATCGAGCGCGAATTCAACACCGATAAAATCAATACTGCAGCCATCGGCAATATTGTCCGCCAGCTGCATATCCATGTCATTGGTCGCTATGAAGATGATTTCTGCTGGCCGCAAGTGGTATGGGGCAGACCGGAGGAAAAGAGCTACACCAATAGTGAGGTCGCTGATATCCGCAGCCGCCTGCTCAACGGCCTGGCGGATCACTTTACGGCCATCGTATAATCAGATGGTTGTCGGGTTACGCTTCGCTAACCCGACCTGCTGAGCTGAAGGGCGAGTTTCAACCTTAACAACAAACCGCAAGCGATTGAGAATAGTGGATTAATTCCTGTTCGACGTGCCGAACAAAAAAATAACGGTGCGCCAAAAAAGACAGCACCGTTATTGTCAAACACATAGAAAAACCGTTTAATAAAGACTGGATCAATCAAGCATTTCAGCCATCTGTTGCTCAAAAATCTGCCATACCTGCTGCTCCAACGAACGGACAAACTCCGATGACGTGATCTTGGGCAGCTGGATGTTATCGTTGGGCTGCTCAAACACCTCGACAGGCAGGGCAAACTCACTCTTTTCATAGCCCTGACGCAACTCCAACGCCAAACCGCGCAAGAAGGCGCGATGTACTGCTTTCTTCAAGTCTGCGGCAGACACATCCAGCTCCATTTCGCTCTTCAGACAGTCCACCACCATCTGGGTACCAATACCGTTGTTAATGTCGAAGAACTTGCATAGCCCGATCATGTCGAAACCGACAATCTGCAACTTATCCTCAGTGATCGCCTTGACCCAGAACTCGACATCGGTTTTACCTTCGCGGGCCAACAGGCCATAGGTACCCATGGACATGTGACCACCGGCAATGGCCCAGGCATAACCAGGATTGCTCTCCGGCTGATAGGCGGCAATCTCCAGCCCTTTGACATGATAAGCATAACCCGGTTCACCAACCTGATGGGACAAACGCATGGAACCGCAGCCGATCTCCGGCAGACGCCCTTCGCCCGCCTCAATCACCAGCTGGCGAATTTTAGCGTAATCGCCAAAGGTGGCACCGTTGAGTAATGGTGCCTCAGCGTGGCGCTCATTATAGGATAACAGGTAGGAGATGGTCACGCCGAGGGAGATGGCATCCATGCCGTAGTTGTCACCCAGCTGGATCAGACGCGCCGCCTGCCCCGCATCGTGAATACCGATATTGGTGCCCAACAGATTGAGCGGTTCGTAATCAAACTTGGCTAAAAACTCACCTCGACTGCCGTCGGCGTTCTTTTCTGAGACATTGTTGTGGCAGGTGATACCGCAGCGATAACAGGCTTGGGACTCGATGACGTAGTCTTTTTCAACGTTGACGCGAAACAGCTTCTCAGGGAGATCATTCCCCTGCGGGCGAAAATTGTTGACCGGTACGGCATGGAAGGCCTGCAACACATCGTAAGCGGCCCAGGTTCCACCGCCGCCGCCACGGCTAAGCGGTTGTAACCGCGCTGCCCCGCCCCCCTTGATCACGTTCAGGTTGACCTTCTTCACCGCGTCGCTCACCGGCTTGATCTTGTCGGGGCTGTCCGCCACCAGCGCCAGCACATTTTTATGGCCCATGATGCTGCCCATACCGCCACGCCCGGCAAAACGGCACTTGTCCTCACCCGATTTCAGCTGGTTCTCGGTGCTCAGTGCCACCGCCCCCATGTAATTGTTCTGCCAGTTCTCTCCAGCTTGACCAATGGCGGCAAAATGGGCCTGCGGATATTCCTTGTACAGCGCCATGATCTTATCGTGGGTCCCTAAGCCGAGCAGGTGCTCGGCGGGTTTGAGGGTCAGTTGTGGGCCCTGATCCGTTTCGCGAATCAGGATATACACCGGCTGCTCACTGCAATTTTCCAGCACCAGTTCATCCAACCCCGTCCACTTGAGCTTAGCACCAAACTTGCCACTACCTGCCGACCACATGGCTGCGGGGAGACCTTTTTGCGAGCCTTTAATCGGACTATAGCTGGAAAAATAGGTGCGCATAGCAGTCATCGCCGTGCTGCCGGTCAACAGTCCGGTATTGATGATCAGCGGATTTTCTGCACAGTAAGCGGTGGCGATCTGCCGCTCAGCCAAATCCTGAAATGAGCGGCCAAAACCACCCAGAACATCCTCCAGGTTACGGCAGGGGATCTCTTCAATGGTCTGCCGGCCAGTGTTCAAATCAATGGTACAGCGGGTATACAGTATCTGTTCCGGCTGTGCCGCTGGATCGCTGGTATTTAATTTCATCTGGATTCTCCCCTTCCATAACACATCATTCAGGACGAATAGGCCGTCGTCCCATCATTGCCATCTTTTCCTCATCATCGCCACGCTCCGACTTAACCGCCTTCAAGTACCGGCATCAGGGTCAAGCAATCGCCATCGTTGAGCAACTCACTCTCCGTGGCATGGACACCATTGATCAGCATAATGCCCAACAATCGACGCGACAACTCAAGGCTGTCGACAATATCCGCTACGCAGCTCCCCTCAGCCAAGGGCTGACGCTGCTCCTTAAAACGGTCGATGCGAAACACACCGATCAGTTTAACCGTTATGATCATTTCCCTCTCCAAAGCTGACCAAAGCACAATATATTATACCCGATGAAGTTTGCCTAATTGTGTATACAAAAACAAGTAAAGAGTGACCTACCCCACCAAGAAAGGCAATCGTTCTTGCCCATTGCCCAGAATTCTGCAATAGTTCCACACTTATTTATAACCTGAATCCGCCAAGTACTCACGGATCCAGGCATCAAGGAGGATAACGTGGATTGGAAACGTTTTTTTGATAGCCTCGGCATGAACGGTACCCGCTGGCAATGGCGCATCATGCGCTGGCAGAGACAAATGAAACAGATGGCACGCGGCGAAAGAGTTCCCGGCGCTGAGTTTTCGGTAAGCAAGTTGCTACTGATACTCAACCTGATACTGTTTTCGGCGATGGTGCTGCGCGGTGCGAGCGCCGGCTTAGGGATGGCCCCCTTGCTCCACCCAAACAGTGAACTGCTGGTGGTCTCCGGTGGTCAATGGTGGCCGCTGGTGGTACAACATGGCGAATGGTGGCGCTGTATCAGCTACGCCTTTACCCACGGCGGCCTGATTCACCTCGGCTTCAACATGATGGTACTGTATCAGGTTGGCCCCCACCTCGAGCAGGAGATCGGCCCCAGCGGCTTTATCTCACTCTATGTGATCACTGCCTTGGCAGCCACTGGTCTCGGCTATCTATGGCACCCGATGATCATCGTCGTCGGTGCTTCAGGCGCTCTGTTTGGCATGATCGGTTTTTCCATCAGCTACTTCCATCGCATCGGCGGTCATCACGGTCATGCCCAACGCGATTTCATGCTGCGCTGGGCACTGTTTGCCTTTATCTTCGGCTTTATGGTCGGTGCCGATAATGCCGCTCACCTCGGTGGTGCCGTCAGCGGAGCGCTGTTCGGGCTGGTATATCCCATCTCCATGCGCAGCCGCCGGGCTCTGTCTCCCGTCACCAACGCCCTGGCCGGGCTGAGTGCGCTGGCCATTATCGTCAGTTTGGCGTTTCTCGTTCTCAGCTGGTTTTAGGAAGATACAATGGCTAAACAGAAATTTCCGATGACAGCGGCAATCCGCCAGCTTAAACAACACAAAGCTGCTTACACTCCGCACCTCTATCCCTATGAGGAAAAAGGGGGGACCCGAACCTCATCGCAAGAACTCAGGGTCGATGAGCATGCAGTGATCAAAACGCTGGTGATGGAGGACGAGAACCATCGACCGTTAATCATCCTCATGCACGGCGACTGTGAGGTCTCCACCAAGGAGCTGGCCCGGGCACTCAACGTCAAACGGATTGCCCCCTGCACGCCAGAGATAGCGCACAAACACAGTGGCTACCTCGTCGGTGGCACATCACCATTTGGCACCCTGAAGCCATTGCCCGTCTATGTCGAACAGACCATTCTCGATCTAACCCAGATCTATATCAATGGTGGCAAACGGGGTTTTCTGGTCAGCCTGGAGCCACAGGTGCTAAGTCAGGTATTGAAGGCCACTGCCGTCGACGTAGCCATTCGTCATTAACAACGACAACGGCCAGTAAAAAAGATATGATGAGTTAAACGTACCGTTTAACTCCAACGCACAACAAGAGATTAAGGACAAAATGAAACTGAACTGGTTCCCCGGACATATGCGCAAAACGCATAAACTCCTGCTCGAAATGATGCCAAAGGTCGATATCATCATCGAAATTCTCGATGCTCGCCTGCCGCAATCAAGCGCCAATCCGCTGTTTGCTCAACTGCGCGGCAACAAGCCATGCATCAAGCTGCTCAATAAGAACGACCTCGCCGATCCGCAAGCGACCAAAGCCTGGGTGACACATTTCCAGCAGCAATCCGGCATCAGCGCCCTGCCCATCGAGGCAACCAAGAAACGCGACGTCGAACGCATCCTTAAACTGTGCCGGGTTCTGGTCCCCAAGCGTGGTCAGGCTGGTAAAGAGATCCGCGCCCTGGTAGTCGGCATCCCCAATGTCGGCAAATCGACCCTGATCAACACCATGACCGGCAGAAAGATTGCCAAAACCGGCGATCGCCCGGCGGTCACCACCTGCGCGCAACAGATCGAACTGCATAACGGCATCCGGCTGTTTGACACCCCCGGTCTGCTGTGGCCAAAGATTGAAGACCAGCAGAGCGCCTACCGCCTGTCTACCAGCGGCGCCATCGGCTACAATGCCATCGACCCCGTCGATATTGGCCGCTTTGCAGCCACCTTTATGACCGACTGCTACCAAGAGCGACTGACTGAACGTTACAAGATCACCGAGTTTACCGACAACCCCGATCAAGTGATTGAAGAGATGGGCTGGCGGCGCGGTTGCCTGGTCAGCGGCGGCACCGTCGATATGACCCGGGCAGCGAAGATGTTGTTGCGTGAAATACGCTCCGGCAAGCTGGGGCGGATCAGCTTCGAAACACCGGAAACGTTTCAGCAGCAAAAATCGAAAGACTAATTTTGAACTTGAATCCCCCCTGTGACTATTCACAGGGGGGATTTTTGTTTTTTGAGTATCTTAGAGAGAGATTTTTTGCCTTTTCAACAACGTTATATCTTATATTCTAAAAGACGAGGGGTCAGGCTTGACAAATGGACTTACGTTATCATTGCCAACAACCCGCCAATAAAAGACGAGGGGTCAGGCTTGACAAATGGACTTACGTTATCATTGCCAACAACCCGCCAAAAACGGCAACAACTCAAACAAACAACCCCTAAAATACTGGATAACATTCACCATTTCTACAATTTTAATAATTACCAATAACAACTAACAAAGAAAGACAGCCACGCTGCCACCCCGTTTACACCTTGCACCCCCACCCATTTCCAACTATCCTCAATACCATCAAACACCCAACCCGCCAATCTTTCGGCCGAATCATCACCCACATCACCCCAAACCAGCGAGGTCATGATGGAACACAGCGAACTCCACCGCGCCGCCGAGGCGCTGCAATCCGCCGACGCCCTGGTGATCAGCAGTGGCGCCGGCATGGGCATCGACTCAGGCCTACCCGACTTCCGTGGCGACCAAGGTTTCTGGAACGCCTACCCCATGTATCAACAACTGGGGGTCAACTTCTATGACGCCGCCAACCCGGTCCACTTTTCCCGCGATCCCGAATTCGGCTGGGGTTTCTACGGCCACCGCACCAACCTGTATCGTGACACCGTGCCCCACGACGGCTTCAATTTGCTCCAACAGTGGATGGCCGAACTGGGGCTGGACAGCTTTGTCGTCACCTCCAATGTCGATGGTCAATTTCAGAAGGCGGGCTTCGATCCACAACAGATCGTGGAGGTGCATGGTTCCATCCACCATTTGCAGTGCCAGAAACCGTGCAGCCGGGCAATCTGGGCCAATGAGGAGCAGATTCCTGTTGAACTGTCCACCATGCGGGCGCAACATCTGCCCCGGTGTCCGCGCTGCCAAGACATTGCCCGTCCCAATATCCTGATGTTTGGCGATTATTCGTGGATTGGTGATCGAACCGAAGCGCAGGAACAGTGCTTCAATGAGTTCCTGATCCGGAACAATGGTAAGAAACTGGTAATTATTGAACTGGGAGCGGGAACGGCGGTGCCAACCATCCGCCACCTGACCCAGACCCTGGGCCGCAAGAACGGTGCCTGCGCTATCCGCATCAACCCGCGCGAGCCACAGATTTCAGCGCCGCATATCAGCCTGCCACTGGGCGCGCTGGAGGCGCTGCAGCAGATCGACAACCTGATCGCCCCTTAACGCTTAGCGTTGGTCTGGAGAGCTCTGAGTCTGTTCAAGCAGTTGCGGCAGGCTGAGCTGGGCCAAATAGCTATTTTGTGTTTGTTGCAGGTGAAGAGCCACAGCAGCCACCTCGCTGTGCACCGCGCCGATATCGCCGCGATCACCCAGCACCGTCAGCAGATCGACGGCCGCCGCCGCCAGTTGCGGCACCACCAGCACGGTTTCGCTGCTGTCATCATCGGCCAATAGAACCACCTCACGCCGCTGAAGATGTTCAAGGGACGCCTGGGCGGCACCGGCGGGCATGGCTACCACTTCCAGCAACTCATCCTCCGACCAACAGGGATCGCCGCGCTCAAAACGGCCATAGATCAACAGCAGTAACTCCAACACCTGCATCGGTTGCCAGCGCGGCGCCTCGCCGGTTTGCCACAGCAGCCGCCCAAGACTGCGACGATGTTGATATGCCCAACACAGCTCCACCCCAAGCAGGGCGATCATCCACGACAGGTAGAGCCAGATCATGAAAATCGGCAACGCCGCCATGGTACCGTAGATGGCATTATACTTGGCTACCCCGAACTGGAAATTAACATAACCCCACTGGGTCATCAGCCACAGGGTACCGGCACAGCCACCACCCACCAGTGCCGACATCAACCTTACTTTGGTATTGGGGACAAACAGATACAAAAAGACGAAAGCGGCCCAGATGACAACAAACGGCAGCACCTCAAATAACAGCAACAGGGCATCACCAAATACCGGTTTGTCCAGCAACCACTGCACAACATGCTGATTGCGTAATGAGGTATTTATGGAAATGGCGGCCAGCAAAAACAGCGGCCCCAAGGTGACAACGGAAAAATAGTCGGCGAAACGGCGGAACCATGAACGGGTTTCCGCCACCTGCCACAGCTGGTTGAACGATTTTTCGATATTGGACAACAGAGCCAGGACGGTGAACACCAACATCACCAGACCCACGGAACCCAGACGAGCGACATTGGTGTTGTTGATATATTGAATGATCTGATTGACCACCTCTTCGGAACCAACGGAAAGCTGTTTGAGCAACAGCGGTTCGATCTTGTTGTGCACCCCCAAGCCCTTGAGCAGGGCAAACATGATCGCCAACAGCGGAATCAACGCTAGCAGGGAGGTAAAGGTCAACGCTGCGGCCTGCTGGATACAGTGATTACGACGGAAAGAGACCAGAGTAGCCAATACTACCCGCAATACGTGACGGTAGCCATGACTCAGGCCATCGTTCCACAGTTCAAGGCGCAACCACTGTAGCCCTTTCTGTTTGATCATCGCTATCATAATTGCCTCAACTTAAACAAAGAATCTCAATAGCTTAAAGTAAAACATCTGACCAGCAAAAAGCAAATATCCGTTTAAAACAACCCCCAACAAAGCGACTCCACAACGAACAACGGCCTCACACATAACGTGTCGGGCCGTTGTTTTATTCATGATTTTTCAATGCTTTTTCAGACTGAACTCCCCCAGCCATCATCAGAAATTTGTGGCTGTGACATAACCGGTTGCATTCCGCCCTGACCATAATTTATTGGCGGAGCAGAAAAACCGGCCAAAGTAAATCCGGACAGCATATCGCGCATTTCAGCAGACTGCGCAGCCAGCTCTTCGCCGGTGGCTGCACACTGCACAGCGTTAGAGGTATTCTGTTGCGTGACCTCATCGATCTGACTCAGGCCGATGCTGACCTGAGAAATCCCCTGCGCCTGCTCATCGGATGAAGCGGCAATCTCACCGACCAGATCGGACACCTTACTGATACTCTGAACAATCTCGTCCAACGCGCCAGCGGTATTTTCAGCAATCACTGTACCATTGCTCGCCTTGGCCACCGAGCCTTCAATCAATGATGCCGTCTCACTGGCCGCCTTGGCGCTGCGTGCTGCCAGGTTACGCACCTCTTCAGCAACAACGGCAAAGCCCTTGCCGTGCTGACCGGCCCGCGCCGCTTCGACGGCGGCATTCAGGGCCAACAGATTGGTCTGGAAGGCAATTTCATCGATCACCTTGATAATACGTGAGATATCCTTGGCGCCCTGATTGATATCACCCATGGCCTGAACCATCTCCTGCATCTGCAGGTTACCCTTATCGGCCACATCGCGGGCCTGACCGGCCAACTGATTCACCTGCACAGCATTGTCAGCATTATCCTTGGTACGTGAGCCCATCTCGACCATTGAGCTGGTGATCTCTTCAAGGGAGCTGGCCTGCTCGGTCGCCGCCTGAGACATGGTCTGGCTGGCATCAGAGATCTGATCCGCCCCCGAAGCAATTTGCTCCGCAGCCAGTCGCACCTTCCCCATACTATCATTAAGAGCGGCATTGGCCTCAGACAGCGGCTCACGGATCAAGCCATGAGCCTCAAAGGTAAAATCACCATCAGCCAGCTTTTTAAATGCCGTAAGAATCTCATGCTGCAGATTATCGGCAAACGCATCCATGGTCGTTGCCATCTGACCAATTTCGTCGCTACGCTGCATATTCAACCGCTGATCGAGCTGACCGCTTTCCAATGCTTTAATCATGGTGATCAATTTTTGTACCGGTTTGAGAATCAAGCCGCTGATCGCCAGCCAACAGATAATAAATACAACAACCGCACCAGCAGCGCCGGTATAGAGGATCAGTTTAAGCATGCTGACCTTGCTGTGGGCATCCTGCTCGTACATCCCCACCGCCTTATTCATCTGTTTGAGCAGGGTGACATTGTTATCGAGGACATGATTTAATGCGGCGGTAAAGGTCGGGCTATCAACAGCGTCACTGGCTATGCGCTGGATATTGGGACGAAAGTCCTGCCACAATCCAGAGACCAGTTGTAACTGGGCTAGAATCTCCGTTTGGCTGGTCGCCGGAACACCTGACTGTGTATCACCGGAGAGCAAGGCACGTAACGACTCATCGAACAGCGCTTCGGTTTCCCGGAGACTCTGCCGATAGGCCGCAGCATTTTGTCCCGCCGCAATAGCCAATGCCTCCTTGCTCATCTTCTGGGTGAGCATCCGCTGACGCCCGGCAATATTGATCACCGGAGCATCTTTTTCCTGATTGGCCAGAAAATACAGTGACGTACAACTGATGCCGATTGCCGTGATAACGGCCAATCCCACCAGCCCCAACAGAGTCGCCTTGATCCCCAATCCACTTACGTGTCGATTTCCAGCTGTAACAGTCGCCATACGAACAGCACCCTTTCTCAACGAGATAATAAAAAACAGAAAACTGCACTACACCAATAATGATATCGCATTTAATGTGCGCTGCCTAAATTTAATATAGGGGAGGATGGAGAACACTGCAAATGAAAAACACCGCCGCGTTCGCAGTAAAAAAACATGGGCTAACTTAAAACCGCCTGCAACTGTGACTGCATCCGCTGGACACAGGCACCACCTTCACTGATCGCTTCACCGGCACGGTAAAACTCCAGTAAACCGATATGGGAAAGCTTGGGGGTCAGGATAATGTCGGGCGGATCACCAGCCATACGACTGCGGGTGATCCGATCTTGGGTGATATTGACGGAACTGGCGAGAGCTTCAAAAATTCCCGGAGGTTTACTACCGTTATCCTTGGATGAAAACAGCGCCGAAGAGTACTCCTTAAAAGTTTTACTCAGATTGGCTGCAAAGCCCTGCTGGCCATTTTCCTCGCTGGATTCAACCGGCGGTGAACGATAAAAGTGCTTACCGACAATATCGCCGTTGAGATTAACCGCAATCACCACATCAGCCCCCAGCGCCCGGCACACCGACACCGGTACCGGATTAACCAATCCGCCATCGACCAGCCAGCGCCCGCGATGGCGCACCGGCGGAAAGATGCCCGGCAAAGAGATCGATGACCACACCGCATCATTCACCAGCCCTTCGGTAAACCAGACCTCCCGGCCAGTTTCCAGATCGGTGGACACCGTGGCAAAGGTTTTCGCCAGATTATCGATCTGCAACTGCTCTTCGGCCACATAGTCATGCAGAAAAGACCGCAGCAATTCGGTATCGACAAAACCACTCAACGAAAAATCAAGCTCAAACAGCCGCGCCACATCCAACTTGGTCAGCGAGGCCACCCACTGTTCAAGCTTGGCCAGATTACCTGCAGCGTATGACGCACCGACGACACTACCGATGGAACAACCACAGATAATATCCGGCTCAATCCCCATCTGTGCCAGGGCGTTGATAACGCCGATATGACTCCAGCCCCGTGCTGAACCGCTGCCCAAGGCTAAACCTATCTGTGGTGAATACCGTTGCTGACCATCCATGGCAACCTCATAGCTGTGAGTAAGAAGTCAAAATAATAACGCGGATCATTAATAATGAGGCGGTCGCTCTTGATCAGCATTGCCCATTCCAGACGTTTCATTACCGGTTGCAGCCTGACTGATCCGCCGAGCCATGGCCTTAATCGCCTCTTCCAAATCATACAACTGCTTCTGCTGGGTTGCCACCAGATCTTGAAGCTGCTGAATACTGTGTTCATGGAAAGCAATACGGCTTTCCAATTCGATCAAATGTTGCTCACTCATAATTCTATCCTTATCACGCAATCAGCGCATCTAGCGACGACTTGGAGCTTATTGAAATTACTGATATGATAGCGGAGAAAAATCCACGTTGCATGGTCTATTTCTCTAGCATACATCACTCTAGCATACATCAAAATGATCCTGAGGAGAAAACAGATGAACTACTGGCTGATGAAATCAGAGCCTGAAGCGTTCAGTATTGACGATCTACGACAGATGGCAGACCAGACCGAGCACTGGGACGGGGTGCGCAATTATCAGGCCCGCAACATGATGCGCGATGTGATGAAATGCGGTGATCTGGTTTTTTTCTATCACTCCAACTGCGCCGAGCCGGGAATTGTCGGCATCATGGAGGTGGTACGCGAAAGCTACCCCGACTTTACCGCCTTTGACCCCGACAGTAAGTACTATGATCCAAAGAGTGACGGCAGCAACCCGCGCTGGTTTATGGTCGATATCCGCTTTATCCGTGAGCTGAAACACACCATCGCCCTGGCCGAACTCAAGAATTACCCGCAACTGGAGGGGATGCAACTGCTACGCAAAGGCAACCGTCTGTCGATTTTACCGGTCAGTGCTGAACACTGGGCATTCATTCTCGACCAAGAAAGCAGCTGATCGCCGCAGCCACCACTACCAACAGGACTAGGGAATTAACATGACCGAAACATGCGATTGGGATAAACGCTGGCAGGAACGTCGTCAACATCCCCTGGAGCCAGATCCTTGGCTGGTCAAGGTGATGGCGCTGCTGCCATCATCACCTCTGACGCCTGCCGGCGACAGCGCTCTTGATCTGGCCTGTGGACTCGGCCGCAACGCCCTCTACCTGGCGCTAGAGGGCTGGCAGGTCACCGCCGTGGATGGCTCATCCGTCGCTGTTGAACATCTGCGAAACCAATGTTCGGCCATTGACGTTCAACAGCTCGATCTAACCATCAAACCTCAACAGATCACCAGCCGCTACGATCTGGTGCTGCAATTTTTTTATTTCAACCGTCAACGACTCCACCACTTCATGCAGTGGGTTCGGCCCGGCGGCATCATGGTGGTGCGCACCTTCAGCAGTGCTGGCAACTTTCCCGGTCAAGGCCCGCACCCCGACTTCACCCTGCAGCCGGGCGAGCTGCTGGAACATTTTGAGGGCTGGAACATCCTCTGTCACGAAGAGGGGCTGGAACCGTCTAAAAAAGGGGGTAGCCTGGCTGGCATTGTCGCCCAGCGCCCATCTTGCCGTTGAAATTCTGAACGCTTCACACAGCAGAAGCTTACGGCTCAGGTTCTGCCACTGACCGTGCTCGTTACGATCCACACACTACAACTATTAACCTGTTACAAGATAGAACACAGCAACCACAAAGCCGGGCGGTTTCCATCGGTACTAAAAGAGATGAATGGCCGTCGATTTAAAAGAAAAGTAGATATCCTTCCCCTCCTGTAGATCCAATTCCAGCAACGCCCCTTTTGTCGCCAGAGCGCAGAAGCTTGTGCCGCCGGACACAAGATAAATTTCGTAGTAAAACCCCTGTGGCATAATCTGTCGGACCGTCCCCTGAAAACAGTTGCGCATACTGGAATGTAACGACTCCTTACTGAGGACGATATCTTCGGGTCGAACAGCGATAAACTTTTGCCCCGACCCACCTGGTTCATCCGGTCGACCGAGATAAATCTGGAGATCACCCAGTTGCGCACTCTCTGTGTCGACGGTAACGGAAAACAGATTCTTCATGCCGACGAAATCAGCCACCATAGTGGACTGGGGCCGCTGGAAGATATCCGTCAGGCTGCCACTCTGTTCAATCCGTCCGTCATGCATTACCGCCGCCCGTTTTCCCAAAGCCAGCGCCTCGGAAAAATCGTGGGTCACCATCACAACGGTGACATCCGTGTTCTGCTGCAATCGCTTGAGTAAAAAGCGGAACTCCTCGCGCAAGCGCGGGTCAAGGGCCGAAAGCGGTTCATCAAGCAGCAGTATTTGCGGGTTGACCACCAGAGCACGGGCCATGGCGACACGCTGCTGCTCCCCGCCACTCAAGGTTTCCGGCTGCCGTTGTTCCAATCCGCCCAGATTGAGCAATTCCACCAACTCCTGCAAACGACCTTCGCCGCCCGCCACCCCATCCTTGTGAAAACGGAGGCCATAACGAATATTTTCAACCACGCTCAGGTGAGGAAACAGGGCATAGTCCTGATAAACGATGCTGATACCCCGTTTTTCCGGTGGCCTGCGGGTAATATCCACCCCGGCGATGCTGATGCGGCCAGCTGTCGGACGCACCAGCCCGGCAATCGTTTCGAGGAGAATGGTCTTACCGCTGCCGCTCGGGCCCATGACGATAAAAAAATCATTCTGCTCTATGCTCAGGTCAATTGCCACCAAATGAAAATCACCCAGGTCAACGTGCAGGTTTTCAATGCTAATCATTATGGTCTCCGCCTTTTTGTCGTCACTACGCGCAAGACGAGAAAGAGGATCAGGCACAGACCGATCAGCCACACGGCAACCGGCTGCGAATATTTGAGTCCGTAAGACTCAAAACGTTCAAAGATCATCACCGGGGCAATCATCGGATGATAGGCCACAATCACCACCGCACCGAATTCACTGATCGCTCTAGCACTGGCCATGATGAGTCCGGCCAGGATACTGCGCCACGCTAAGGGAAAAGTGACCAGAAAAAAGGTGGTGGTCATTGAGGCACCGAGGCTGCGTGAAACATTTTCCAGCCGTGGTGAGATGCTCTCAAAGCCCTCCTTGGCCGCCTTGATGTAAAAGGGAATGGCGACAAAGGTCATCACGGCGATAATCCCCGTCACGCTGCCCATAATGCGGATGCCAAAGTCCGTCAGCAGCTGTCCGAACCAGTGGGTGCGTCCCGTGACACTGAGAATCGCAATACCCACCACCGGATGCGGGATGATGATGGGCAGATCAATAATCCCTTCCACCAGCCGCTTGCCGTAAAACTCATAGCGGGCAAGCAGGTAAGCCAACGGCGTACCAAACACAAAGGAGAGCAGTGCCGCCGCTGCGGCGGTAGTCATACTGAGGCGGATCGAAGCAATAACCTCCGGCTCATGGATGGTCTGCTGCAGCATCTCCAGGGACGGCGCACACAACAGCTGGATCAGAGGCAGGGCGATGAACGCCATCACCAAGACCGCACAGCTCAGACTGCCCCAGAAAAAGAGATCTTTACGCATGCTTGATGGTCTCACAAAAAAGGATTAGCCGGATAAGAAAAAAATTTCGCTTAATCCTGAATAACTTCAAGCTAAGCACCTGAAGTCACATAGTTCTAAAAAAGACCTTCCCCCCTCCCAACCTTCCCCGCTTAATGAGGGAAGGTTGGGAGGGGGGGTGATCGCAAAGCGATATGTTCTGTGCTTAATTCTGCACCGTCACCAGAGCCTGAAGCTCCGTCGGCAACGTTAAACGCATCTCTTCGTCGGCCACGCGCGGTGGCGTAAAAGGCGGCTGCCCCTGATCGGCGAGGATTTTCAAACCCCCTTGCGGGTCGAGCATAAAGGCGAGAAAAGCGATGGCCGCCTCCGCATTCGGAGCCTGCTTGAGCAGGGTAACACCGTAGGTGATGGATTTTCCACGCATGGTCATGGTCGTACCGGGGGTTTTGCCGCTCACCTCGACGCCGACTTCCGCATAGCGCGAATCAAAGCGGTAGTTGCCAAGGTTGATCTCATCCGGCAGCTCAATAAATTTGAGTCCATGCTGAACCGCAACGGAGCGATATTCCCAGGCGTAGTCCATGTTTCCGGTCTGCAGCAGGGACACCAACTCAACCGCTTTGGGGCGGACGTTTTCTAGAGGACGGTTGGCCAGTGCCTGTTGGTAGTAGCCGGGGTTAGCGTAATAGCTTTCGGCCAGTTGCAGCACCATCAGGGCGCGATAGCCGCAGGGATCAAGATCTGGGGCCGAGTGCCCCCAGATCACTGTCGGCTTGAGCAGGAGATCCAACCAGTTATCGGCCGTTATGAGATCGGCATAGCGACTCTGGGGCGTATAGCAGAGTACCATGCAGTTGGCAGCGAAACGGATATTGTTGTCGCTGAACTCGGGCCGCAGCAGCTTGTCGATCACCTTGTAGTCGGCCGAAGCCATGATGTCGCACGGCTTGCCGAGATCGCTGATCTTGCGAGCCGCCTTCTGGCTACCGGACGATTCGCGCTGAACATCAACCCCCGGATAACGTGCTTCGAAGGCTTTCTCGATCTGTGCCATGGGTACGGAAAGGCTGCCGGCATGAAAAATCGTTACCGTTCCCTCAACCGCTGCCTGAGCCGTTGTCGTGCAAAATAAAATAAAAATCGTGCAAGCAAGTAACAGACTATGTCGTTTCATCTTAAATATCTCCTTACAACTTGATACTCAAATCATGTTTTTTGAATTATGTAATTTCTAGTACTTAACTTGAAGTTGCTCAGAAGCACGAATCAAGTTAAAATTTATATCTGATTTTCGAGTTCACAACATACAGATCGCTGTCGGCCTTGCCGTCATTATCTGTCTCATAATAATCCATGGCATCATCAGCGAAAAGATAGCCCATCTCAACGGTAAGCTCGAGATGATTAAGCAGTTTGTAACGAGCGAACAGATCGAACTCGACTCCGATCTTATCGTCCTTAAATTGCCCAAACTCTCCCCCGTACTCCACCTCTTCAGCAGTCATCAGATACAGGGCTGCAGCACCGACGTTGAGTTTGTCAGAAAGACTCTGTTCATAGCCAATCCGATTCAAGATCAAACCTTTATCCTGAATGTACGGCACCGCTGAAAAATAGGTATCCTCGACAGCGCCCTCAAACAAGACCACAGAAGAGATACTGGCCTTGGTATCGCAGTCTACGGCAATAAAGGCATCCATATCCTGATCCGTGCCGTCATCATCGCCGGAAGCATACCAGAAGGTATAGGTCAGCTTGCTATTATCAAACCTGGTGCCGACATCGAAGTGCAGAAAATAACCGCCAAAATCCTTCTCTTCCGCCAACTTGCCGGTCTGAAGCATGAGATCCCAATTGATGAACAGATCGCCGTTTTTCATCCCCCCATCAATACCGAAGGTATAGAGATCAAGATCGTATTGCGTCATTTTTTTCAGATAATTTCCACTGATGGCGGGAGCGTTCTCCCCTGCGGCATTCAATGCATCAACATCGCTATCGGTCAGGCCGTCGCTTGTCAGCCAGACACCAAACAAACCGATTTTAGTTTCAGGCACAGGCTTGAAATCATAGCGAAGATAAAAAGCATCCAGATCATGTGAAGCACTGTCGTCAGAGACAACTTCATAGCCTCGATACCACGCGGTTTCCAGGTTGCCGAGTTTGAAATTTACGCCGGCAGCCGTTTCCTTCCAGAAGAACTTATTGATTTTTACCGGCTGCAGCCCCAGCCGGATTCGGCTGGATGCGAGATTGAGATCGGTGTAGGCCCAGCGTGTTTCCACATTGATGCCATCACCAGAGAAGTTGCCTCCCTTGTTTGCGTCGCCAAAGTGAATATTCCCCACCTCAAGAGCATACACCCCCTTAACCGCACCGTTGTCTGAAGAAATTTCCGTCCACAGGCGGTATTTAAACAAACCAAAGAAATCACTGGTCGTGTCATCAGCAATAGCCGCAGTACGAGAGGTCTTGTAACCGAAATCACCGGCAAAAAATTTGCTCTGATTGCTATACAAGCGAAAGGAATGGCTAAAATCACCATGGAACGTGAAATCGGCAGCCTGTGCAGGTTGTGAACACATCAACACCAGGACAAGTAAAATTAAAAAAGTTTGACCTGAAAACAACTTACCAGATAGATCTTTCATCGATACTCCTTTAAACATCAACATGATGGACTCTTGATTCGCGCCATATCACCATTGTGTCCACACACATGATGTCCCCTTTCCATGGCCACGTTAAGTCCACCGCACTATTTTTCCTGAACCTGATAGTAGCAACATCCATTCCAACAACCAACCTCAAGCAAGCAACCGTTATATAATCAACTAATTGCCCCCTTGTCGAGCCATTTTGATCCATGCGGGCTGTTCAATTTTCTCCCAAGCGGTGTACCACCCTGTACCATTATGCCCCACTTCGCATCCACAACAAACTCGACTACAGTCAACTTTTCATTGACAGCCCCCTTTCGCCACCATAAACTCGACTACAGTCAACTTTTTATTTTGAGGAATTTATGAGTGGAAAACGGGAACAACACAAGCAACAGACTCGTCAGGCCATTCTAGATGCAGCACGGCTACTGTTTCCACAGCAGGGATTCGACCAGACGCGCATTGAGGATCTGGCCCGTCAGGCCCGGATCGGCAAGGGAACCATCTACAGTTATTTTGACAGCAAAGAACAGATCCTGATTGAACTGCTGGCCGACAATCGGCTCCAGATCATGGATCAATTTCGCCAACAGAATGACCCACAATCGACCGTGCCCCAGCAGTTGATGACCTTGTTTCTGTGCCAGTTTGACTTCTGCCGGCAGCATAAGGAACTGGCGCGACTGATGTTTCGCGAATCGATGTTCCCAGCCCAGCCCACCATGGATCACCGCCACCAAGTGGATCTGTCCTATCTGCAGGCGGTGATGGAGATCCTGGCTACAGGCCAGAAGCGCGCCGAGATCGCTGCCGAACTCGACCTGCTCAGCGGTGCCATTGTCTTGCATGCCCACTACTGCATGGCGGTCTCCGGTTGGTACATCGGTTATTACGACAGCGATCAGTTTACACACAACCTGCGTCAGCTGATCACCCTCGCCTTGAACGGCTACGCCGGAACGAACAGCCCGGAATCATCGCTTTCCAGCCCGCTCCAGATTGCTCAAATAAGTCCCACTACGGAGGCCCTATGATCCGCACCCTTTTCACGCTATGCCTATGTTTATCTCTTTGGATAAGCTCTGCTTGCCCGACCATGGCCACAACCGTTTCACCATTACGCGTGGAAACGGCCTTGCGCTCCGTCACCCTGCGCGGTTACAGTCGGGCACTCGCCTCAGCCAGCATAGCTGCCGAGGTTTCCGGACGGATCACATCCTTAAACTACGATGTCGGCAACACCATTAGCGTCCAACCGCTGCTACAGATCGACGCCACCTTCATCAATCTCGACCTGCAGAATAATCACCTCGCCCTGGCACGTAACAACATCGCCCAACAACAGGCTCAATCCCGTCTGGAGTGGTTGGAAAAAGAATTTAAACGCCGGGCCGCCCTGATCGAACAAAAGCGGATATCACAGGTGGTTTTTGAGGAGATCAGCCAACAACACGACCAGGCCGAGTTGGAATTACAACACCAGCAACAGCAGCAACGTCAACTTGAAGTGCAGCGTCAGGTTTTGCGCGAACAACAACAGCGCCATGCTCCGCATGCCAGCAGCGGCTGGCAAGTCAGTAAACGCTATGTTGAATGCGGTGAGTGGGTCAAGGCCGGCAGTCTGTTGATGGATGTCGAAAACTATCAGCGCCTGCTGGTGCCATTGGCCGTGTCGGCAGCGGAACTTACAGCGATCAAGGGCCAGGACAACGCCACCCTCAATGGTCAACCGATCCACTATCGACTGCACACCGTCAGCCCGGCCTTTGATGAAAAGACCCGTAAGATTCAAATTGAACTGGAGGTCGTCGATTACCAAGGTGAAAAGCGTGGCGGCTTGTCTTTACAGTTGGCGCTGCTGCTGCCCGATGATGGCTTGATGATACCGGCCTCAGCAGTGATAAACCGTTACGAGCGCCCTCAGGTACAGCTTGAGAATGTCGCGACACCAATCACCGTCCATATCCTCGGCACTCAAGGTGAGTGGCTGCGGATCGCTCCCCATGCTCAATTGCCAATTGGTACCGTTCTGATTCCGGCACGGAAGAATTAGTATCATGAAAAACTTCATCAACCTCACCATCAAGCAGACTGTTTTCATCAATGTGGTGTTCATCATCCTCATGGTGGGCGGGGTCTACAGTGTCTTTCACACCCCGGTGGAAAACCTGCCGCCGGTGGCCATCGGCAAGGTGTTTATCACCACCGTTCACTACGGAGCCTCAGCCGAAGATATTGAACAGCTGGTCACCCGCGAGATTGAAGATGCCATCGACGGCCTGGAGAGCGTTGAATACGTTCAGTCGACCTCCATGCGCAATGTGTCATCAATTCTGGTCAAGTTTATCGACGACAGTGACTACCGCCACCTCTACGACGAACTGCGACTGCGGGTGCTCAATATCCGTAACGAGCTGCCGGAAAATGTCGATGATCCGATTTTCATCTATCTCGACAGTCAGGAGTGGAAACCGGTGATCGTCGCCAACCTGACCGCCACCACGGCCTCCGACCTCTCCAACGCCGGTCTAACTCTGCTGGCCGAGGAGTTAAAAAGCGATCTGCGCAAAGTCGACGGCGTGCAGGAGGTGAAACTACAGGGCGACTATCATCAGGAGTTTCAGGTTCAGCTCAACCCACAGCGGCTACGTGACCTCGGCGTCAGCTTTGCCGAGGTTGGTCAAGCCATCGCCGACGCCAATGTTAAAGTCCCCAGTGGTCGCTACCGCCGGGGCGGACAGAACACCCTGCTCGATACCGGTTACACCTTTAATCAACAGCAGCAGGTACTGGATGTCGCCGTGCGGCGTGACGGCGACGGCAATTACATCCGCGTCCGCGATCTGGCCAACAGCGCCGGTCTCAGTTACCGCGACCCCGATATCATCTCCACCGTTAACGGCCTGAGTACCGTCAAGCTGAAGGTCAAAAAACAGGACAGCGCCAACGCCATCACCATCGCCGACCAGATCAAACAACAGGTCAGCGAATTTAACCGCCATCATCAGCGCGACGGTGTGCGGACAGTATTGACCAACGATTCCACCATCGAAATCGACGACTCGGTACGCACCCTCGGTGGCAATATGGTGCTGGGGATGATTTTGGTCACCCTAGTGCTGTGGATGACCCTGGGCTTTCGCAATGCCATGCTCACCGCCATCGGCATCCCGTTTTCGTTTCTGGTCACCATCATCATCGTCAAGTTCACCGGCCAGTCGATCAACACCATCAGCCTGTTCTCCTTCGTGCTGGTGTCGGGGATCATCGTCGATGATGCCGTCATCATCATCGAAAATATCTACCGCCATCTCTATATGGGTAAGACCCGGCGCACAGCGGTGGTGGACGGGGTGAGCGAGGTCTTTCTCCCCGTAGTCAGCTCAGCCATGACCACCATCTTCGCCTTTATGCCGATGCTGATCATGACCGGCAGCACCGGCGACTTTTTCAGTGTCATCCCCAAAGCGGTCAGCTTTGCACTGTTTGCCTCACTGGTGGAGTCACTATTTATCCTCCCCGTGCATGTACTCGATTACGGTCCACGCCAGATGACGGCCAACCTGCATCCCGAAGGGGATTACCATCACCTGCAACAGGGGCCGTTTGCCCCGCTATGGAAGCTGTACCGTCGCCTGCTCAACCTGCTGCTGGATCATAAATTATGGGCCATTTCAGGGGTCACCGTGGTGTTTTTTACTGCATTAGGGATGATGGCATTGTCAGCCAGCGGCCGTATGCCGCTGATCAAGGTCAAATTTTATCAAGACAGCTACCTGCGCTACCATGTCGCGATGCAGATGCCCACCGGCACCTCAGCGGAAGGAACCGATGCCGTGGTTCGCGAACTATCGCAGTACTTGGTCGGCCTTGGTCCGGGTGAGACCCTGTCCACCAGCGGCACGGCGGGAATGATGGAGGATCGTGACTATCAGGTGCATCGTGCCCAGCACTATGGTCAGGTGGTGGTGGAACTACCGGCCCAGGCCGACATGGCCCTGCCCACCGGCAACGACCAGATCCCGGCCTATATTGATCAGGTGCGTGAACAACTTGAAGCCTATGTTGCCGAGCACAACCAGAACTGGGCCGGCCGTCCAGAACTCAACGTATTTGGTGAGAATACCGGGCCACCGGCCGGTAAAGCGGTGAATATCCGCCTCACCGCGCCCAATATCGAAGCAGCCTTGGCGGTCTCTGATAAAATGATGAACTACCTGCAAACCAATGAAGAATTTAAGGATCTGGTCAATCTCGAAGATAACCGTGCCGACATGCAATCGGTACTGGCCTTTGAGGTTCGACGGGAGCAGGCGTTGGAATACGGTCTCGGCAGTGGCGATGCCACCCGTTTGATTGCCGGTGCCCTGAACGGCATGCCCAGTGGCCAGTTCCGTACCAGCCGCGAAGAGATTGATCTGATGGTGAAACTGGCGCGGCAAGAAGACAGCGAGGGTAATACTGTTGGCAATGGCGGACTACTCAATCCCGAAGCGGTGGCGCAAATTCCGATCATCGAGCACAGTCGGCAACCGGTGCTGCTCGGCGACATCGCCAGCTTCAGCTATCGTCAGGAACCCGATGCCCGCACCCGCTATAATGGTAAGCCGACCATCACCATCACCGCTGATGTCCGCGATGGCTCCACCCTGTCGTCGAGCCGGGTACAGGTATTGACTCAGCAGTTTTTTAACGGCATCAGTGATCAGCATCCCGGGGTGGGGATCGCCTTTGGCGGTGAGTTCGAAAGTACCTCGCGCGCCTATGCCTCGCTGGCAGCCGCCTTTATGATCGCCGTGCTGGCCATCTACCTGATCTTGGCATCGCAATTTAACGATTACGTGCAGCCGATCATCATTTTATCGGCCATCCCCTTCGCCTTTATCGGCGTGGTGTTCGGACTGTTTTTTACCCGCTCGGTATTTACCATCGGCAGCTTTATGGCCGTGATTGGTCTGGCTGGTGTCGCCGTCAATGACTCGCTGATCCTCATCGACTTTATGAATAAAGAGCGGCGGCGCGGCCTGCCGCTACGTCAGGCGGTGATCAACGGTTGTAGCGCCCGGATGCGACCGGTGTTGATCACCACCGTCACCACCATGCTGGGGATGCTACCCATGGCCATCGGCATCCCCCACAAGTCGATCACCTGGGCCCCCATGGCCACGGCCTTTGCCACCGGCCTGGTCAGCGCCACCACCCTGGCGCTGCTATTGATTCCTGTGGAATACGAGCTGACGGAGATCGTTAAAGATAAACTGTCAAGCCTCGGCCATCGCCGCTTGCGACGCAAGGTTCGGAGAAATCAGCTCAAGGAGAATGGCAATGATTAAAATCGTTATCACCATACTGACACTGCTTGTGGTGTTGCACAGCAGCAGCGGGATACTGCATGCCGTCGAACTCAGTGAGGCGCAGCGGATCGCCTGCCTCTACTCCGATCAGGCACAGATCATTGCCGCCGAGCGCCAGGCCGATGACGCCGGTGCCCGCCGAACCACGGCCTTTGCCCGACCACAGCTCAACGGTTATGCCAGCTGGTTCAAGATCGACAGTAACGACGACAATCCGCTGTTTGAGGTGCCAAAGCGTGAGTTAACCGCCGGCATCAAAGCCAGCCAGCTGCTGTTTGCCGGTGGCCGACTATGGCGCAGCAACCAACTGCGCGACAACCTGCACCAACTGGCCCAGCTGCAACAACGCAGCAGCATCCGTGAGCTGGAACAGAGCGTCGCCCTGGCATTTATCGATGTCCAACGCCAACAACAGATTCACGCCATCGCCAGGGATCGTTTACAACAGCGCCAACAGGAACTGGGCGACGCCAGCGCCCTGTTTGAGGTCGGCAGTGTCCCGCACCTCGACGTTCGCGAGGCCGAACTCGCCGTCAAACAGGCCCAGAACGATCTGCAAACCGTTGACAGCGAGCTGTTTGTCGCCATCACCACCTTCAACCAACAACTGGGCCGCGCTGCCAACGAAAAACAGCTGACACCATCCGGCAACCTCGAACCACAGCCGATGATCGACACGCTGCTCATCACCCTGGCACAGCAGATCAACGCCAACAGCCAGCTTGATCTGCTCAGCAGCCGGACCACCACCGACATTCGCCATCGTCAGCAGCAGATGGCCGCTGGAGAACACTGGCCCACCCTGGCCGTGGCCGCCAGTGGCGAAACCCAGGGGGAACAGCGCGACGAGCTGGACGAAACCTGGACCATCGGCCTGCAACTGGACTGGACCCTGCTCAGCGGTGGTGAAATCCGGGCTAACAATGCCCAGGCCCACGCCGAAACACAACGCGCCTACGCCAGTCAACAACAGACCTACAAACAGCTGTTGGCCTCTTTGGCAAACCTTGAGCAACAGCACAACGACCTGATTGAACAGATTAAACGTCAACAACAGGCGATCCAATTGGCCGACGCCAACTACGCCGATGCCCGTGCCCTGTACACCGAGGGGACCATCACCCTCACCCATCTGGGTCAGTTCAATCTGGCCTATGCCGAAAGCCGCTTCAGCTTGACGCAGATGCTCTATGCCCATAATCGGCTGTATCACGAATTACGCGGTCTGGTCGAAGAACGGAACTTGTAGTCATCACCAACAGGGTAAAGACCTTGAAACTTGGCGGCCTTGGCGTCTTGAGAGAACGTAGCGAACGGGCGAGAGAACAGTTTGTGTTTTTAGTCTTGGGGGTAAATCAGATTTGATCAATGGGTCGTTGGTCGGATATGTATCAAGAGGAAACGCTGAACGTAAAAAAGCCGGATCGGCGAGATGTCCGATCCGGCTTTTTTTTATTTGTGCTGATATCAAGGATGAACTTACAGGGTACCGTTTTTCTCCGCCAGATCGTCAGATTCATCCTGTACCAGACGTAATTCCTTTTTTTTTGGTTTAACCTCACCGTTGAGCAACGAACCCGACTCAACCGCCAGATCATCAGCATTGATGGTACCATCGATCCGCCCACCCTGCTTCACCTGCAGCTGATCCACCGACAGATTGCCTCTAACCTGACCATAACAGACACAACTCTGGGCAACCACATCGCCCACCACCTTGCCACTGGCACTGACAATGAGATAATCGCCACTCAGATTGCCATCGAACTGACCATCGATCCGCATGCTGCCCTGAAAACTCATATCACCGGTGATCACCGTTCCCTCGCCGAGAATCGTGGTAATGGCTTCAGGATTGTCTTTCTTTGAAGACGACGAAAACATAACACCTCCAACAGGTTATTTTTTCAGATAGGTAAGGCTGTACGGATTGATCGCGCGCCCCTGGTCACGGATTTCATAGTGCAGATGCGGGCCCGTTGAACGGCCGGTATTGCCCATGGTGCCGATAACATCACCGCGTGCAACCTGCTCGCCGCGCTTAACCATAATTTTATCCAGATGTCCAAACACCGAGGTAAAGCGATCACCGTGGGAGATCTTGATCATTTTGCCATAACCAGACACCGAGCCACAACTGACCACCGTGCCACTGGCCGTCGCCTTCACTTTGGTACCGACATAATGGGCGATGTCAATACCGCTATGGAAGGCCGTCCGACCATTAAACGGGTCACGGCGGCGACCAAAACTGGACGACAGGTAGCCTTCGCAGGGCACCCCCAGCGGCACCTGTTCGATAATATCGATCAGTTGGCTGGAAAAGAGCAGCGCATCATCGGGACTATCTACAGGAACTTCGATATAGGGGCCACCACTGCTTTCGCCGCTCTCATCTACCGGTAGTTCAATACCGACCTTATGCAGGATATCTTCAATCTGCGAGCTGCGCTCATTAAGATGGTTGACAGCGTTACTCAGCAACGCCTTCTTTTCCGACTGATAACGGTTGACCTCAGTCAACAATTCGCGGTTCTGGCTCGACAACCAGTCCACTCTGCTTTCCAGATCGGCCACCCGCTGCTGACGACTATGCTGTTCCAACAACGAACTCACCGACACATACAGCGATGCCACCAGCACCAACGCCAGCACTCCGACAGCGATCGCAGCACTGCGCATACGATTTTTGCGAACCACCAATGAACGAGATTGGCTGTTCTCGCCGGTTATAATAATGTGAATTTTCTTACCCATGAATCAATTCTCCAACCACGGATACTAAAGTGGAGGAGATGGCAACACCACTTAAATTTTATTAACATTCCCCGTCATTGATGAATCGATGACGGCGGATCGCTGTCTTGCCGCACAAAGTGGCCTGGCGAACGATCAGATCAACCATGGTTCACTTACTTAATAGGATCACTTTTTTTCTCTCGACGACTCTTCAACGCCAACTTCAAAGCCATAATACGGCGGTAGGATTGATCGATACGAGCTTCGCTGATCTCTCCCTCTTCCACCAGCCGACGGATCACGGCAATGGCACGCGGGACAATTTTTTCATCGTAGTCCAAGTTGTTACAGAACACCAACAAATCCACCCCCGCCTCCAGAGTCTTACGATTGCTGTTTCAAACCCGAAATGATCGACAATGGCCCCCATCTGCATATCGTCGGAGATCACCACACCGTCAAAACCCAATTCACCGCGCAGCAGACCGGTAATGACATTTTTGGACAGCGTCGCCGGATAGCAATCATCGAGGCGGGCGTTAAAGACATGGGCGGTCATGATCGCATCGACCCGGCCACCGGCAATGAGGCACCGATAGGGGATCAGTTCAGTTTCAGACCAGGTGGTGGTGATATCGGTAAATCCCTGATGCGAATCACTGCGCGAACTGCCATGACCGGGGAAATGCTTGAGGGTGGTCAATACGCCGAGCTGATGATGGGCGTCGATATAAGCCGCGGCCTGTGCCGAAACCTGGTTTGGATCCGCCGAGAAGCAACGTTCATACTTGGCGATCACCGGATTATCAGGGTTACTGCACAGATCCACCACTGGTGCCATGTTGAGGCCAATGCCGAGGTCCGCCAGTGTTGCCGCCAGACGGCGCTGGCGGATATCTTCAGCAATAAAGTGACTTTCGCTCACTGTCATGCCCCGAAACCCCACCATCAACATCTGGCCGATCTTCTCGTCCAGGCCAGGTTCCATCGCATGCGGCTTGCCAACGCAGCCTGAAATCAACAGTGCAGACAGCAGTAGCCACATCACCTCCCTCCGCATAGATCTAATCCCTTTTTCACTTATCATCTGCCAACATCTTTCTCTAGGAGACTGTCGGGCGACGCACCAAGGAGCTTTACGCCATGCTCGGCCCGGTACTGTTGCAGCAGATGGAGGGTTTGACTGATGAGGAGGCACTTCAGAAATTTACTTTCAACATCATGTGACAGTATGCGCTGAACATTACCGATCCTGCCGAGTTCAGTGCTTATGTCGCGCCTCGCACCCTCTGGACCATGCGCGATACGGTCGCTCGGCTGGGCTTGGATCAGGCGATCTTTGAAAATGTCAGCGATGCGCTGAAAAACCTCTTTGATCTCGACATGTCCAGGCAACGGCTGGACTCGGTTCATATTTTTCCCAATATGGCTTAGCTGGGGCGAATCCGGTTGTTCGTGAGAACGCTCCGGAAGTTTCTTGTTAATCTGAAACGTCATCATGATGAACTCCATGCTTCCCTTGAAGAGCTTGCGGCCCGCTACGAAAAAAGAAGGATGGCCAATTCGCGGTCAATCTGATTGCCCGGTGAAGCGAAAGAAAAACAGCGCCATCCTCGGCTATGAAACCAAGGCGCTCCGCTTGGCTCGGCGCAGAGCTACAGAGCAGACGGCTTCCTTCCGTGAAATTTATCACTATCGAGCCGGAATCGAAGCCACCAATTCGGATCTGGATCGTCATACCGGTATCAAGTAACTACGGGTCCGGGGAATAACGGCGGTGCGTATGGCGGCAACACTTAAAGCCACCGGTTTGAACATTCTGCGCGCAACTGCGTTCCAATTCAGAGGAAGAACCGTACGCGTAAGCTGAAAAGCGTCATTGCGCTCCGTTTTTTGACGGTCGGAGCTCCTGAAGAGAGCTTTTAGCGCCCATGAAGACAAGTTTGTAAGACTTTACCGGGAAGACCGCCGATATCAGTTCGCGCCGGGCTTGATGGCCTGTGCACTTTTTGCGAGGCCATCAAAACTAACCCACTGAGGTGGATCAAAATTGGCCGCCGGTGATAGGTCAATTTTCGATGCCGATTGACATTGCTTTCTACCAGCTTTTACCGGCGCTTTCAACATGACCCCGAATGTCTTGCCCTGCAGGTTCCCGCTCTTCAATCGCTACCGCCGAGAAACCCGAAAAAATCGGTAAAGATCAACAGTGCTCTTGTTAGCACGTTACTTTGAGTTTGCTGATTGCCAATACTGGCAAGCATAGAAACAGGAACAATGCAACGTTAAGGAAATATTGCATTTATTATGAATCTCGTTCTTTGGCAAAAAAGTTAACAATTTGCCGTATCTGTTTTTTATGCTGAACATCGAGCCGTGTAATGGCACTGTAGCGTTTATAAAAATTAAGCCGTTGACTACGTGTCAGAATCTTTCTGGCCACTTTATCTAAACACGCCAGATCTTTAATAAAACCGCGTCGTTTTAGCCAGCCGAAACGGCAACGACCCAACGGACAGTCAAAGAAATAGACCTGCGGCTGTTCATCGGCACTAACAAGAATGTTGCGCCATTTGAGATCCCAGTGAACGAACCCCTGCTCGTGAAGCCTGCGGGTGTAGTCTGCACACTGACTCATTACCGCATCAAGCCAATAATGTTTTTGTAATTGTGGTGCGTTGTCGCGGGCCATGGTGCCCAAATCTTGAGCATTAACCAGCTCTTCAGTGATCAAGGCACCGAGACTAAACTGGCCTAAGCGGCACTTCTGCCCATAACCGACAAGACGAGGTGTTGGAATACCCAGTTGCGCAAAATAGAGCAAGTTCTCCCACTCGCCCCGAATTCGGCCACGACCGAGGTAACGGCGCACCCCTTTGCCATTGTATTTATAGACTTTGACATAATAATTAGTGTCGTGAATACGGATCCGTTTGACATAGCTAATAGGATCACGGGAAATGATTTCACCCGAGTGATGAATCGTGTCATCCAGACTTCCAAAAGCGGATTGCTCATGGTCGCCACCCTGGAAATTCCAGAAGCTGACCCGTTTTTTTTGATCCATTGAAGACACTCCTACAACAAAAAAAGGCAGATAATATCACAAACCGGCGATAAGGAGTGTGTTTCCTTTTTTCCGCTTATACCATCCGATTTATCGTGACATAAGGCGACGCAGTGCGGCCTCGGCGTTAACCATCCGCGCCCGACCGACCCCTTCGACCTCTTCATAAGGGCGTTTGAGCCGGATAAGTTCTTCGAGATGATGCTGATAGAGCCGCTGGCGGTCGTATGGATTTTCCCGCAGCGGATCCGGTTCCCAGGGCAAATCCGGCTTGCAGATCAGATAAACATGGGATGATTCCCGTTCGACTCCCGTGCTGATTTCATCGGGACAAGATCCGAACACCTCTTCAGCCCAGATTTTGTAATTGATGAGATCGGTATCAAAAATTCCGCACGGTACAGACAGAGGAACGGTTTCCAGTTGATAGTTCAGGTGCAAGCGGCTCAATTGTGTCAGCCGTTCAAGATCGTACTCCGGGCCATTCTCTTCCAGGTAATAACGGGCATATTCCAGCGCATAAGGGAGACCAAAAACGTCCGCCAAGTGTTGGGTAAGGGTACTTTTCCCTGATGATTCTGCACCGGTGATGACAATCCGCATCATATTCCCCTGTCAGCAGCATGGGTGGATTTGTGCCACTGGATCCAGCCATAGATACCCAGTACCAGGAACATGGCGTATTGAATGGAGTAGATGGGAGCCTCTTTGACCCAATAGATGTGGATGCCGAGCAGGTTAACAATCAGCCAGCCCACCCAGTTTTCCATCCGTTTTTGAGCCTGAAGAAACTGGGCGATAAAATTCAGCACCGTCGTTGTCGAGTCGCGCCACAGCAGAGCAGGTGCAGGAATCCAGCTGACCTGATCAGCCAAGGCGGAAATGCCGAAGGCCCATCCGGCAATGCAGAATACTGCGGCAACAATAAGGAAGAGCTGCTTTTTACGCGGCAGCCAGACAGGAACAAAGGAGTCTTCCTGCCGAGCCCCGCCGCTGCGCGCCCAGAGAAGCCAGCAGTAGAGCTGAATCGGAATGTAGGCGAGGTAGAGAATGCCGTCGGAAACCAGTTGCCACTGGGTAAAGGCCAGCCAGGCCGAGATGACCGCCCAGAGTATCCCCAGCGGCCAGCCCAGAATGTTTTGCCGGGCGATTAGAAAAACGCCGAGAACAGCGCTCAGGGTGGCAATGATTTCCACCGGCGTTGTTCCCAGCAGTTGGAGCCATGGTATTGTTTCTAAGGAATTCATGATCACATCTTCGTTGTTAAGGTTACAGCCTGATTAGAAAAACAAGACGACGAAAACACCCGACAGGGTTTCTGAATCAATGCCGTCACGAGCTTCATCACTGACCCCTTCGGAAAAGAGGAAAGAGGCGCTAACGCTGACCTGATCCATCACTGCGTAGTTGATCGCGGTACTGAGCTCATTGTAATCGCCGTACGAGTAGTCACTGGGCTGATCAGAGCACCAAGGCTCAGGGTCAACGGCTGCGCCAGGGTGATGTTATGACCAATGGCCAAGGTATAAAACAAGCCATCCTCTTCGGCTTCATCCCAATCGTAATAGGCGATCAAGGTCGGACTGAGCGGGGTGTTCAGCCCCACTTTCAGATACAGTTCGTTGGTATCATCCCATTCATCAAGCTGATAGTAGGCATTACCGACATTGAGGGAAACCAACTCACCAAGATCAAAGCCATAATCAATGGTGAAATCGTTCTCGTTCACCTCGCCGGATTGATAACCTGCCCCATCATCGCTCTTCAGCTGCATATTGCTCCACCAGCTGAAGGTGAAGGCACCAGCATAGATGTCCACTCCGCCCTGAACTACCGGCTGATCACCACTCAAGTCAAAACCATTACACCAGTATTTATCATAAACACCAAGATAGGCATCACCTGTTATCTCAACAGCGGCGCTTGCTGTTGCCCAGACGCCCACGGAAATCATCAATCCCACCAGAACAACACTAAACTTTTTCATGCAAATTTTTCCTTCTTCCTTAACACGCTGCGAGCCCTATTTCTTACAACGAGCAACCGTATTGCAGAACAAAGCCAAAAATAAGAGGACCAATATAGCTGAGTGTTGTACCAGAATTGTATACAGGATTGAACGTTGAAATTGACAATGATGGTAATTGGCTGCGGAAAAGAGTCTCAGGCCGAGAGCCTTTCAATCACAGTTAATCCTTTCTTGCTTAAAAGTACTCAACTCCGAGCAAAGCAGAGCCACCTTTGACATTCATCTCCCCCCTGCTAAAGTCAAGGTATCATTAAAATTGCATGCGCTATCGTTGCCCCCGGAACTCAAGGGAGAAAAAATGACTAAAAATAAAAAGGGGATATGGAAGTTTTTTTTCTGGCCTGCGGTGTGGATAATGGTTTTTTTTGCCGCATCATTGCTGGACAAACAATACGATCGTTCCCCTTCCATGGGGCACTGGTCAATTCCAGTCGGCATTGCTGTTCTGCTCTGGGGTTTGACCGTTCACATCGTTGCAGGAAAGACCCTGAAAAAACGTGGTCACACGACAGGCCACAAGAGTATCTGGCCCGACCAACTGGTGACCAGCGGCATATATTCATGCATGAGACACCCCCAACATCTGGGACTTGCATTAATTCCTCTCGGAATCGCATTGCTGCTTGGATCAATAACTGCCATATTTACTTCCGGGTGGGCAATACTGGCGGCTTCCTTGTTTGTAATAATCATTGAAGAGCCCGAATGCCAGGAAAAATTCAGTGACGAATATTTTCGCTACATGCAAAGGACGCCTCCTCTTTCGCTCAGCGTTAAATGCCTGGCAACAGGTTGGAAAGAACTGAAAAAATTCTGAGACATCACGGTTACCGTTGACAGATTACGCTACTCACTCCGACAATTCATCATTGCGCCATAAAAACAGCCACCCAAGAGCAGCCTTTTTCAAGTCAACAGCTGACGCGCCCCCTTCCAGAAACCGCTCGCCACGATCTACACAAACAACGACACAACTTTGAATTTTTCGACATCCACCAAACCGTAGTCGGTGAGCTTGAGGGCAGGAATAACCGGCAGGGTCTGAAAACTCATGGCCATAAAGGGATCATGCAAACTGGAGCCCAGCGTTTTGGCGGCAACCAACAGTTCTTCCATCCCATCGCGCACCTGTTCAATAGACTGGTCGCTCATAAGACCGGCAATGGGCAAGGGCAGTTCAGCCAACACCTGTTTACCGTCAACAACGGCCATACCGCCCCCGCTTTCGGCAACGGTTTGAGCGGCAGTCAGCATATTTTCATCATCAACGCCAACCACAACAATATTGTGATGGTCGTGGGCCACAGAAGCGGCAATGGCTCCCCGTTTGAGACCAAAGCCCCGCACCAGCCCTTTGCCCATTTTGCCGGTCGCCATGTGGCGCTCAATGACAGCTATTTTCAGTAAATCTAGGTTAGGATCAGCCACGACGTTACCATCGTGGCTGGGGGTATCTTCGATGAGATGTTCGCTGATGAGTTGACCCGGAACGACCCCGATCACCCGGATGCGCTCGCCATCCGCCGCCATGCTGAAATCAATTTTACTCCAGTTGACGTTCATCGAACTGCGCAGCACTGTTTTTTGCACCGGTCGTTGCCAGGGAAATGCCTGACCATCCTGCGCCACCAGTTTTCCGCCCCGATAGACCATTTCAGCAACAGGTGCGTGCAGATCGGAAAAAACCATCAAATTGGCCCGGCGTCCGGGACTGACAGCTCCCCGGCCATGCAGGTGAAAATATTCCGATGGATTAAGCGTCGCCATTCGGATCGCGGTAACGGGTGGAACCCCTTCGGAAATGGCGGTACGCACCATAAAATCGATGTGACCCTCTTTCAACAGATCAGACGGATGGCGGTCATCGGTACAAAAACAGATGCGGCGGGAATTTTCGGGCGTCACCAGCGGCAATAAAGGCTTCAGATTATGGGCGCTGGTCCCTTCGCGAATAAAAATATACATCCCCAGCCGTAGTTTTTCGCGAGCCTCTGCCACTGTGGTGCATTCATGATCGCTACCAATACCGGCGTTGATGTAAGCGTTCAGGGCCTTGCCGCTCAAGCCGGGGCAATGTCCGTCTTTAACCCGGTTTTTAAACGAACGGATCTTGTTCAACATCCCCTCATCACCAGAAACCACGCCGGGGAAATTCATCACTTCGGCCAAGCCAAGGACGTACTTTTCCCGTTTTAACGCCTCCAGATTGTACCATTCCAGCGAAGCGCCGGTGGTTTCCATGCGCGTGCTGGGGACACAACTTGGCGCATTAACGTACATACTGAGCGGGTTGTATTTAGCCATATCCAGCATATAGTGGATGCCGTCCAGACCCAGCACGTTGGCGATTTCATGAGGATCGGTCACCACGGTGGTGGTGCCGTGCGGCACCACGGCCCGGGCAAATTCCGGCGGCGTCACCATGGCACTTTCAATGTGAACATGGCTGTCGATAAGGCCGGGAGCGACGTAACGACCTTCCAGATCCACCACCTCTGCCGCATCGTATCGCCCCATTCCGACAATACGGGAATGAGCAATAGCGATATCGGTTTCAATAATTTCACCGCTGAAAACATTGACCACTTTGCAGTTTTTCAGCAGGGTGTCAGCGGGTTCATCGCCGCGGGCAATTTTGATAATCCGGGCTAATTCCATACAAGGCTCCCCTGATGATTTAGTAACCCAGAGAAATCAATAGCCCTTAGTGAACAAAACGCCATTGCATTTGGGGCATGGCGGAACGTGCCCAGTTGCCTTGAGATGCACTTTCTGGCCACACTTCTGGCAAGTTAACGTGCCGGCGGATGTCATCTCACCGGTTTTATAGGTAAGCGTCTCTTTTGTTTTATCACTCAGGGAATGTAGGGCATTGCTGGTCAATTCCAACGCCGCCGCCAGTGAGGAAAGTGCGCCTGCACCTAATCTGGACGGATTAAATACATCTTTGGCTTCTTCGCCCAGGTGTTGGGCTTCGGATATGGTCTGATCCAGATCGCGGGCAATGTATTGTTTCAACTCTTCCCCACGTTCCTCGCTGAACTCACCGAGGGCAGTCAATTGCTCGTGTGCTTTATCCAGTGCCTCCGACATGGCTTCACGCCCACGCGTCTTTCCTGCCAGATAATGTTCATTGAATTTCGCAGCAAACTTATCATACTGCTCTGCCAAGCTGCTCTTGTCATCATCGTTGTTTTTCATAGTAAATCTCCTCTAAATACGGCATAGGAAAATCAAAAAGGTCTGCCGTTGACCTTCACGCAATCGACAACCTGATATCATCAGAAAACCGGATATTCCAAGTATCGCGCTCGCGACATGAAAAAAGCCTACCGTGCAATCAACGTAAGTCAACAGCCGTTGCCAATCACCCAATAATCATATTTAAAAAGGCCGGTGCATCAAATGATGCAGCGGCCTTTTTGTTTCCAAGCTCTGTATTCAGACATCTACTTCAACGCCACAATCTTCTCCTGCCTGAGTTCAAACATAAGTCATCCGTAGATTTGACCCTTTTTTTATGGCGTGTGGCGGGCAGGCACCAGCCGCAGCCGGTGCAGCTGTCGCTGTCGATACTTATCTTATCCATCAGACTGCAGCAGCACCACTGCCCACGCCGAGCAGGGCGCCAAACTGTTCGGCAGGCAGGGGGCGGGAGACCAGATATCCTTGTCCGTAATGACACTTGAGCTGATGCAGGAAATCAAGCTGTTCCTGAGTTTCAATCCCCTCGGCCAGCACATCGATCTTAAGGGCCAGAGACATGGAGATCACTGCTTTGGTGATGGCGGCATCGTCAGCATTGTGCAGCACGTCGCGCACAAAGGAACGATCTATTTTCAGCTTGCTCAGCGGGAAACGCTTCAGGTAGCTCAGGGATGAGTAGCCGGTACCGAAATCATCCATGGCGATCTCTACCCCCATGGCACTTAAGCGGTCCATGATCGAGATAGCCTTTTCAACATCTGCCATCAGCATGCTCTCGGTTATCTCAAGCTCCAGACAACTGGCCGGCAAACCGGATGTGCGTAATGACTCTTCAACATCCAGCAGCAGGTCAGAGGCGAACAGCTGGCGAGCAGAAACATTGACGGCCACGGTGATTGGCGGCTGTCCCGGCCGCTGCCAGTGGGTGGCCTGCCGGCAGGCCTGCTGCAGTACCCAGCGCCCGATGGGGACAATCAAACCGTTGTCCTCGGCAATGGGAATAAACTCTACCGGAGAAACATAGTGGCCGTCCACCTGCCAGCGTAACAGTGCTTCGCAGCCACAGATGGTACCGGATTGCAGATCGAACTGTGGTTGATAATGGATGCTTAATTCGTTGTTGGCCATGGCATTGTAAAGTTTATTTTCCATGTTGAAGCGTGAATGCAGCAGCGATGTCATGGCGGGCAGGTAACGTTGAGAAGCGTTGCGACCATTGTTTTTGGCGTGATACATGGCAACGTCGGCGTATTTGATCAATTCTACCGGTGTCGAACCATGCTGCGGAAAGCTGGATATCCCAATGCTGGGAGTGATGATGACTTGCTTCCCCTGGAGCTCAACGGGCTCCTTTACCGCCTGCGATATTTTAGTAGCTATGTGCTCAATGTCGGACATATTGAGGCTGTCGAGCATGATCACAAATTCATCACCGCCGAAACGGGCGACGGTATCGTATTCACGTACAGCAGAGCGCAGCCGTGATGCCACGGTCTTCAGCAGTATGTCACCGATGTCATGGCCCATGGTGTCGTTGATGTTTTTGAAGCGATCCAAATCCACAAACAGAATTGCTATTTCCAATTTTTCGCGCCGGGCTCGGGCGATCCCTTTACGCAGGCGATCGTATAGTAATATCCTGTTTGGTAACCCGGTCAGGGCATCGTGGGTGGCAAGAAAACGTAGATTCTCTTTCTGCTCTTCGAGCAGATTATCCTGCTGCTCAATTTTTTCCAGCATGGTGTTGAAACCGCTGCACAGTTGGCCCAGTTCCTCGTTGGTTTCGCTGTTTACACGCAGGGAGAGATCGTTGCTCTCCGATACCTTTTTCATGGTGGTAATGAGATTATGGATTGGTGCTGTTATGTGTTTTTGCAGCCGACTGGAAAAAAAGAAGGAAACAAACAGGGCAAAACTGAATACTGCGCCCAAAAAGAGGAGAAAACGACTTTGGGCAGCACGGATATCGGAAAAATCGGCAACTATGACGAAATCACCAATGGTCTCATGATCGAGCACAATAGGTGTCCTGAGGTGGAACAACTCTGGCTTCGCTGTCACTTTATTGTCTGCTCGCGGCTGGTGTGGCAGAAATGCCGACAACATGGACTGGGGAACGTCGGGGGCCAAATAGTTGGCAAAGATGTTGCCGTTTTTATCGAGCACCGATGCTGCGCGCACATTAGGTTTGGCGGCCAGAGAGCTCAGAAGAGTTGTTACCCCGTTTTTGTCGTCAAAGCTGAGTGCAGCTGTACATGAATCGCTGTAGATACGGCTGAGAGTGGCCAACTCTACCGTAGCTTCTTCTTTAATGACCTGATTCTGATGGATATAGTAGGCGATAGAAACGAGAGAAATTGTTATGGCTGTTACCGCTACAATGATGCTGTTGAGTTTGTAGCGTAAGGGTAAGTTTTTGATTGTTTTTTTTAACATTTCTCCCCCCCCAATACCTTCAGCGCCAGCATGTATACCTTGTAGCTCAGCTTTAGCCCCTGTCTCTCAATGGCGGTGCGGTTGATGATGAAGCGCAGTTTGCCCTCCTTGATAGTCAACTCAATGCAGCCGCCGTGCTCAGCAAAGCCAGCTTTGTCGCTGATGGTCAGAATCGGCCTGCCCGCTACTTCCCGAAGGGTGGAAAGACACTGGTCACGGTTTTCGAGGGCGAGAAAGAGCATATCATAAGAACTGAGGTTGTCCCTGTCGGCGTCCGTTCTGTGTCGCGCCAGGACTATATGGCGCCCGTTCGCCAGTTTGTGTTCCAATGCTTCCAGACGGGTACCGAAGTTATCAGCTCCGATTACGGCTAAAAATAGCGGCTCAGTATTTGCGCTCTTAACTGCAGCCTGTGCAATTTGCTCCGGCCAGCTGGTAAATTTGATAAAATTGTAAATAAAGGCCGCTTTCAACTGATATTCATCGCTTTGCAGCTGTTCTGCTGCCGAGCTGGCAGATGTAGCACTCACCAGTGCCAGACAAATAAACAGTAGCGCCAGATATTGTTTTAAGCGTCCTGTATTCAATACGCCTCCTGAGGTGACGTTATCCATCGGTTAGCAACCTTGTGTTGCTGTGTTTTGAGAACAACTGTCAATATTTATAGGTAAGACGTAACAGTACTCCCCGTTCACTGCGGGAAGATTGCATGCTGGACAATTCGGAATAGATCTCCTTGCTGTCGTCATGTAACAGATTGTGACCAATCAGCTCCAGTTCCCACTCGGGTTGCGGCTGCCAGCCTATGCGCAGTTGCATCTCCCAGCGCGGAGATATATCTTGAGATTTTATGCCATCATTGTAGGTCAGCCAGCAATCTGTCTGCCAGTTGCGGTTGATATTCAGCCGTGATTGCAGCGATAGATGATGCTGGGTGTAACGCTCGGGAACGGTGATCTCCTGAGCATTGCCTTGATCCAGATTCATATCCAGAAAACTGTAGGCCAGCAGCAATGACCACGTGGGGACAACCTGCCAGTTGGCAGCAACTTCCGCCCCGTAACTGTAGCCGGCAAAATTGTTATCAGCACCGTAATTGACAACATAGACCGGCTGACCGTCGATATTTGTGGCTGACGTGGCCTGTTGATGACCACCCTGTAGATTATCGTAGTCATGAATAAACATGGCAATGTCACATGAAGCCGAGTTGTTGATGGCAAACCTGGTGCCGAGTTCCCAAGCTATCAGATCTTCTGAATCTATGTCATGGTCACCCTGCAGGGTGACCATGGTTGGCCATGGCATCGGTGTCAGGGCAGAGGGTGGCTCAATGGACAGAATCAAACTGCCATTTTCTTCCACGTGGGACGGGGTGCGTACCGCACGTGATACAGCTCCCCACAGCGAGAGGCGCGGTGTAGCCTGCCACAACAGGCGCAGGTTTGGTTGCCACTCCCATCCGGTCACTTCGTTGTGCTCACACTTGGTGCCCAGCGTCACGGTCAGATTCGACAGGATAGAATAATCGTCTTGAGCGAAAAAACTGAACAGATGGGCGTGGCTGTGCTCCGGGGTGATGTTGATCTGTCCCCGACGTGAGTGATAATAATCACGACTGATATCAATGCCACCACCCCAGGTAAGACGGTGGGCTGCCAGCGGTTGGCTGGTGTGCTGAATGTCAAGATCGTACTGTTGCAGACGCTGGTCGTAGAGCCATTCGTGGCGTGAACTGTAATCGTAATAGAGCTGGATATCAAGGGTTGATGTGGGTCTGAAATAGTAGCTGTAACGGCTCTGAATGTGGCCTCCGCTGAGGTCAGCGTCATCAATCAACGGGCAGATATAAGGTGCTGTCGGCTCTATACTGTTGTAGGTAGTAGATTCACGCCCCTGATAATAGCTTGCCGTGGTGTGCAGAGCATAATTGCTGCCGTGATTATCCCAGCGTAAGCCGATCCGCCCCTGAGTGGTGTCATCGCCGTTGCCCTCTCCCTGTAATGACCCCTGGTCCCGCTCCAGTCCCCGCAGGGACAGACGCAGCGCATTAGCCTCGTTTGGCTTGATGGTTTTGAGCACACTGATGCCGGAATGCTTTTTTAAGCCTACCCAGCCGGTTATCTGGTCGGTGCTGTTTTCCAGGGTGGTACTGGTGATAATATTTATTACCCCGTTGACGGCGTTGGCACCCCATAGCGCTGCCCCCGGTCCGCGTACAACCTCTATCCGTTCAATCTCCTCAAGGGAGACATCCAGCGTGTCCCAGTAGGTGCCGGAAAAAGTTGGCGTATATATGCTGCGTCCGTCAATCATAACCAACAGCTTGTTGGCTGTCTGGCCATTGAAACCGCGTATGGTTACTGCCCAGCGATTAGCGTCCAGTTGCGCGACCTGTACTCCCGACACCATGCGTAATACTTCGGGGATGTTGCTGGCTCCACTGCGATGGATATCTTCACGGCTGATGACTGCTACTGCCGCTGCGGTTTTCATCAGACTGGTTGGTGTTTTGCTGGCCGAACTTACCTGGATGTTGAGAAGATCCTCAAAGTCCATATCAAGCAGATCGTTGGCGAAAACGGGAGAAACAGATAATAAAAACAAGGTGATTACACAGAGAGTGGGCACAGACCGCAATGATCTGCGCCATATCCCGGCAGAGAAGTGGTTGTGATCAAGCATGAAGGAAACCTTTCCACGAAACGCACTGAGTTGGCATACCGCAGTGATCAGTCTGATTAAATATTTGTACATTTTAAGAAGAGTAGATCATGGGCGGGTAAAGTCAACATCGAGGTATCAGATGGCAGGTGATTCGCATTAGTTGCGCAGATCTTTTTTTCCGGGAGTGGTAGTTACTGCTTGCTGTGCTACACATTAAAGCGATCATCGGAGCGTTGTTGGCAAATCTCATCGGCACTGGCTTTGAGCCAAACCTGAAGAACTGCCTTCAACGTGGTCAAACTTTGCGATATACGGGCAATACTGTGATTCAGGGTCGGACCAAGCTATCTAACTGATTCTCAGTTTCCTTAAAGCAGGCTTTTTAGCCCCCAAAAGGTTCATCTAAGGCGAAAAAACATGCTTGCTTTGCTGTTAATCGTTTTATTTCAATCAGTTACCTTGGTCCGATCCCGTTATTTCTCAACAACAGCAGACAACGGTTCAACCAACTGCAGGGGACTGATAAATCCCCCCTGAAAAGCTTTTCAGCATTGTCGTCATTATTTTCTTCGTGCTAGTGTAGAACACAGTTCTAAACATTGGAAAGACCCTGAGAGTTGAAGCGTTTACTGCAAGTGGCCCTTTAATTGCCGAATATTTCACACAGGTCTGAAGTATG
>JAGGYC010000060.1 GCA_021162745.1 Desulfuromonas sp.
AAGCTCTGACGGATGAAGCAGATATTGTTTATATCGTAAGGGTTTCCCAGATTAATCACAAAAGCGATGGCTGAGATCGGCATAGGCGTCGATGCGGCGGTCACGTAGAAACGGCCAGATGCGTCGCACCCTTTCGCTGCGTTGTAGATCGATTTTGGCCATCAAAATCTCCTCTTCGTCGCTGCTGGCCTCGGCAAGCAGTTCCCCTTGTGGTCCGGCGACAAAGCTGCTGCCCCAAAACTGGGCTCCGGCCGTGTGGCCACTGGGGTCGGCCTCAAAACCGACGCGGTTGACACTGAGCAACGGCAGGCCGTTGGCAATGGCGTGGCCACGTTGTACGGTGATCCAGGCGTCACGCTGGCGTTGTTGTTCTTCGGCATCGTCCTGCGGATTCCAGCCGATGGCGGTGGGGTAGATGAGCAGATCAGCACCGGCCAAGGCCATCAGCCGCGCCGCTTCAGGATACCATTGATCCCAGCATACCAGCACACCGAGGTTGCCGACGCTGGTCGGGATCGGGGTGAAGCCGAGATCGCCGGGGGTGAAATAGAATTTTTCGTTGTAGCCGGGGTCATCGGGGATATGCATTTTGCGGTAGCAACCGGCGATTTTACCATCGCGTTCAAAGACCACGGCGGTGTTGTGGTAGAGTCCGGCGGCGCGGCGTTCAAACAGCGAGCAGACCAGGACAATCTTTAATTCGGCGGCGATGGCGGAAAAGAGTTCGCTGCTCGGGCCGGGGATCGGCTCGGCGAGATCGAAATTGTCACAGTTCTGGGTCTGGCAGAAGTAGGGGCTGCTATGCAGTTCCTGCAATACCACCAGGTCTGCTCCCTGTTTGGCGGCTTGACGAATGGCGTTCAGGCTGTGGTCGATGGTGGCTTGGCGATCGGCTTGGCAGCGCTGTTGCAGCAGGGCGACGTTGAGAACTGTCATATTTGAAGTCATGATAGGGTTCCTTGATGCAACTGCATGGTCAAGCAATGCAGTGAACCGTGTTGCTGGATCACGGCATTGCAGTTGATGGCGATAATTTCTCGGTCGGTAAAGGCGTCGCCGATCAGCTGTAGTGCTTCTGTATCGGCGGGATCATCGTAGATCGGTACCAGCACGGCGTTGTTGATCACCAGAAAGTTGGCGTAGGTGGCGGGGAGTCGTTCGCCATCACCATTATCATCGAACTGTGGTTGCGGCCAAGGCAGGGGCAGCAGGCGATAGGGCTGATCATCTATGCTGCGGAAGCTGTGCAGTTGCTCCTCCATCTGTTTCAGGGCGGCATAGTGTTCGTCCTGCTCATCGTTACAACTCACGTAGAGGATCGTATTGTTGGGACACAGCCGGGCCAGGGTGTCGATGTGGGAATCGGTGTCATCGCCTGCCAGGTAACCATGATCAAGCCATAACGTGTGGCGGATGCCCAGTTGCTCGGCAAAAAAGGTTTCAAGTTGCTGTTTTTCCAGATGGGGATTGCGGTTGGCGCTGAGCATGCATTCACTGGTGGTGAGCAGAGTGCCGGCACCATCGGATTCGATGCTGCCTCCTTCAAGGATCAGTGGTTGGGTCAACAGTGGGACTTTAAAGGCGTGCTGCGCTGCCAGTCGGCGGTTGATCTGATTATCCTTATCGGCGGCAAATTTGAGTCCCCAGCCGTTAAAACCAAAGTCGTAGAGCGTAGCGATACCATTACGCAACACGCTGATCGGGCCGAAGTCGCGGCTCCAGGTATCGTTGTTGTCGATGGCGTAACATTGGACACGATTCAGTGCTACCGTGGCCTGTTGCAGGGTAGTTATTGTTTCATCCGGGGTTGGTGTGACAATGATCACCTGCTCAAAGCGGCTGATCTGTCGCACCAGCTCAATAAACACCGGAATGATTTGAGATAGGTGGGGCTGCCAGTCACTGGTCGCTGTCGGCCAGGATAGCAGCACACCGTCCTGATTTTCCCACTCAGCGGGTAAGCGAACAGAGGGCTGGGGCATGTGGACTCTCCTTGAGCTTTATTGGTTTTTTTGAGATCGCCAATTATGCCATGAAATGGCAAGAAGGAAAAGTGGATGTAACTATTCGTCACGACTACATTTATGGATGAGTTACAAATGGTGTTGTCTAGATGCCGGTGATCAGGGCTGTTTTCTCCGCCACCACCAGAGGGCAAGGATCAGCGCCATGATCAGGCTGATCAAACCGATGACCGAATAGGGCGATAGTTGCAGGCGTTGCCAGCTGAGACCGCCATAGTAGCCGAGAGCGGGGTAGCTCAGCCCCCACAGCAGACCGCCGCTGACGGAATAGAGCAGCACTTCTCGCGGAGACATCTGAATACAACCGGCAATAAACGGCATAAAGCCGCGCAATGGTCCGAAAAAACGGGCCAGCAGCAGGCTTTTGCCGCCATGAGCGGCAAAGAACAGTTCCGCACGTCGTAACAACTTAAGGCTGCGCGGCGACAAAACATGATTGACCAGTTGATGACCGGCGCGGCCTCCGATCAGGTAACTGAGCAGATCACCGCAAATGGCGCCGATTCCTGCTGACAGACAGCTGAATAAAAAATCACCATGACCATTGGCCGCCAGTACGCCCACCGTGACGCACAACACGCTGCCGGGGATAATCAGTCCGACCAGCACCAGCCCTTCGCCGCAGGCAATCAGCGCCACCAGAGCGTAATAGCTGACACCATTGGTCAGGTTTGTTAATAAGTCTTGCAGCCAAGTTTCCATATTTAAACCTGATTCATTGAGTACAGGGCGGATAAAGAGTGTAAGTGCTTGGATCGTATGAGTATAGCAAAAATCTTAGTTCCACCTGTGGGTTAAGTGGCGATTTTTTGAATGCTCAGGCGGTTCAATGATTTGCACTATTTGTCGTCTGGTTGCTCGCTGGTTCAGGTTGTAGTGGTAGCGCAGAATAGGGTGACTGGCAAATAAAAGAAGTCTTGATTAGCACGAGTATTCCGTTTTTGTTCTGCTCGCCGTATTCGTCATGCCCGCGAAGGCGGGTATCCAGAGGTTTTACAGAGAGTTCTGGACTCCCGACTTCGCGGGAGAGATGAACCTGAGAATGGCTTTCTTGTGTCGCGGAAGATTAATACTGATCAGGAAAGAAGTTGTACGGTGGGGATTTTTATTGAAAAAGCGGGTGCCCGTTAGGACACCCGCCATAGATCGTGAAAAAATTATAGCAACAGTTGTTGTGGATTAACAACCGGTGAGGGCATCGTTGCCGGCCGCCGGAGCCGACTTTGTTTTAGCGGTTGTTTTAACTTTAACGCTATCGCCGACAGAGATCTTTGCGGCATCTTTTTTGGCCAGTTTAATGGTGATGCTATTTTCTTCGACTTTGGTCACTTCACCATTGAGATTTTTAGCAAACGCGCTGGTCGTGAGGGTGGTAACAAAAGCACCCAGTGCGAGTAATGTTAGTATTTTTTTCATAACGATCTCCTCTGGATAAAGCGGTTATTTTTTATGGCACTGACTACAAGATGTCGGTGCGGCGTTGTTGCCGTTTTTCTTTTCAGCTTTATGGCAAACCAGACACTTGTCGTGTCCCTCTTTCTTATTAGTGATGGCCATTTTCTCCGGGGTTGCCGTGGTGTGGCAAGCTGAACATTCGAGTTTTTCGCCATGCATCTTGTGGTTGAAGCTGACGGTGCCCTTACCGGTGTATTGATATTGATCAGCAGCGATGGCAGTGGTAGCACAGACCATTGTGAACAGAGCGATAAACAGCAGTTTCGTTTTCATGATGGACCTCCTTGTAGGTTTGAAAAAATTGTTGCTAACGGTGACTCCTTTATAACTGTTTTTTCGCTCCTCCGCAGTAGATGTCGATCCGTATGCCAGACGATGTCGATATAGATTGTCATGATTCTAGTAGGTTACGGCTTGGAGGGATTTGCTCGGAATCATGTGGGCGATTGCTCTTTTACGCCGGATCTGCTAATCTTTACTCATTATGGAGCCAGAAAACATCCTTAAAACTGAAGCCACCTTGCAGATTGACGGCAGTGCGATCAAGTCTATCCGCGAACAGCAATCGCTGACTCAGCTCTATGTGGCAAAGATGGTTGGCGTGACCACCGACACCATCTCGCGTTGGGAGAATAATCGCTATCCGACCATCAAACGGTTGAATGCCGAGCGGCTGGCTGAGGCGTTGGAAGTTGAGCTGGAGCAGATTGTCCGTCCCCCTGAATCCGTCACAGACGAATCAATTGTGGCACAGCCGCGTCGTTTTCGCTGGTGGTTGTGGAGCGGCTTTGTGCTGGTGGTACTGTTGATGACCACACTGTGGTGGTGGAATCGTCCCCAGGTGGTGGCTGAGCGTTTATTGCCAAGTTATGCGGCCCCCGGTGCGGTGTTTCCGGTTCGTTTACAGTTTAGTGGTTCTGCTGTGCGAGGTGTGGTGCGTGAACAGTTGCCGGAAGGATGGCGGTTGGTTGCTGCACTGCCAAAGCCGGATAGTGTCGATGACGCCAGCGGTTTGATTCGCTGGATTGTTCAGTTGGAGGATCAGCCGTTACATATCTATTATCTCGTTCAGGCGGCCGCCGATGCGCCATTAAACCAGATGACTCGTTTTCGTGGTGAGTTGGTGGCCCACTCTGCCAGTCAGCGGGTCAAGGCGGAATTGATCGGTGCCGACCGGTTGGTGATTCAACATATTCACTGGGCGGACCTTAATGCCGATCAGATGATCGATGATGATGAAATGCTCGATGCCTCCTATCTGAGTGAGAATATGCCCGACTTGCCCCTTGATCTTGATGCTGTTGAACAGTTATGGATCGAAGAGCATTATTATTGGGATGATGCCGATCAACATTTTGTGCCCGGTTGGCTGCCTCAACCGATCCAAGAATAAAGTTTGTGCTGAACGAGTTCGGCGTAATCAAGTTTCCTGTTTAGAACGAATCTTTCGCTCTGATTTTGCTCCTTGATCCGTCATGCCCGCGAAGGCGGGTATCCAGAGATTTTGCAGAGAGTTATGGACTCCCGCCTTCGCGGGAGAGACGCACCTGAGAATGGCTTTCGAGCGTAGCAGAAGATCAGTTTTAATCAGGTCAAGTTTTAAGATGCCAAGTGCAGTAGATTGTTTTATACTGTCCGGCGGTGAAATGTTATCGATCCGTATGTCCGGTTTCCGCAGGGGATGGAGCCGTGGCTGCGAGTCATGTGATTAGGTGGATATAGGATCATGGAACGTGTATTAAAAATGCTCGAAGCCGAGATGGCGCTGGTGGAACAACAGTTCAGGCACGATCTTGACTCCGAGGTTACACTTATTCGAAAAGTAGGAGAGTATGTTCTTGCCAGTGGCGGCAAGCGGATGCGACCGATGCTGGTTTTGCTGGCGGCGCGTTTGACTGGTTATCAGGGCGATAAGCAGGTTGGCGTGGCCAGCGTGGTGGAATTTATCCATACCGCAACCCTGCTCCACGACGATGTTGTCGACAGTGCTGATCTACGGCGCGGCGCGGCAACGGCCAATACCGTGTGGGGTAATGAAGCGTCGGTGCTGGTTGGCGATTTTCTGTTCTCCAAGTCGTTCTCTCTTATGGTACGAACCGGCAGCCTGCCGATTCTTCAGGCTCTCTCCGATGCGACGACGATGATGGCTGAGGGTGAGGTGCTGCAGTTGATCAGTACTTGCGATCTCGACCTGAGTGAAGAACTCTATATCCAGGTGGTGCGCGACAAGACTGCGGTGCTGATAGCGGCAGCGTGCCGTTGTGGTGGTGTGCTTGGCGACGTGGGTTCCGACATGGAACAGGCACTGAATGATTTTGGCATGGATCTCGGTATCGCCTTCCAATTCATGGATGATGCCCTCGATTACATTGCCGACGAGGCCGAGTTTGGTAAGGCCTGCGGTCACGACCTCGAAGAGGGGAAAATGACCTTGCCGTTGATCGAAACCCTGCGCCATTGCAGTGATGATGAACGGGGTCAGGTGGAAGAAATTGTTGAAAAAGAGTTGCTCAGTGACGATGACCTCGCTACGGTGATCGCGCTGATCACCCGTTATGATGGCATCGACTATACCCGTAAGCGTGCTCAGCAGTTGGTGGATAGTGCCAAAAAGCGGTTGGCCGTTTTCCCCGATGGTGAGGCAAAACAGGCGCTGGAGATTCTGGCCGATTACGTGGTCAGTCGCAGCAAATAGTTCTTTCGCAAAATCACCGTTATTAGCTGGTTAAATGCCTCTGTTTGCCGTTTTCGGAACAGAGGCATTGCTGTTTTTGGGGCTCTACGGAATTGGAATGCAATCTGCATAAGATAATGAGTGTTCATTACCTTTAGCAGAAAGTATTCATTTATGCCTATTGAAGAACTTGTCCATAAGAGCTCTTTCGATTTTTCTGATCAAAGTTACACCATTTGCATTTATCGACGGGCCGAAGGCTATACGGCGATGACCGCGTTCAGTTCCAAAGATATGATCATCAATGATGGCGGTGATGTGCAGTCTTTACTGGAGAAACATCGTCGGTTGTTGCCTCTGGCGATCATCTCGCGGCAGATGTTACCAGAAAAAAATACCAACTGACGGTCATCGTTTCGCGTAGAGTGAAACGATCTCGTGAGTTAAGACATTAGATAAAAGCGCCCCTCAGGGCGCATTGTAATTACCAGGCACAGCCCGACAGACTTACTGATTGCAATATCGTGATAACAGGTCGGATGCTGTGGCAGAGTCCATGGTGGAACGGTGGTGCGTCAGTTGCTGGTTCGCATGATAAATTAAAATGTTGCTGCTGAATCTCTTATGGCCTACACTTATGACGGTTGTAAAACATTGTTATATTAATTGGAGGACGCTGTGAAGGACAAGCTTATTTTGACGAGTAAAAAAGGAAGGGTTGGTTACATCACACTTAACCGACCTGAAGAGATGAATACTTTTACCATTCCGTTTGCGAAGCAGTTAGATGATGCTTTATGGGACATGGAGAATGATGAAGATATTCTGGTTATTATTATTAACGGGGCGGGTAAAAACTTTTGTACCGGTATTGCCCTGGATCAGTTTGATAACAAGAAGCAGAGTGAGTACCGGAAATTTCTTTATCAGATTGACGCCTTCTACCATACGCTGGCAAATATGAAGACTATTACTATTGCAGCAGTTCATGGTTACGCCGTGGCCAATGGTGCAGGACTGGCATATGCCTGTGATTTCACTGTTGCCGCAGATACTACTGTTTTCGGAACAACAGCCATAAATGTGGGTCTTATCTGCCTTGGCCCGGCAGCACCGATGGTACGTATTATTGGGCGCAAGAAAACACTTGAATTGATATTGACCGGAGATATGATCAAGGCTGATAAGGCTGAACAGCTGGGGCTGATTAATCAGGTGGTGTCTGAAGACGAACTTGAGGACGCAGCGGATAAGCTTGCGAAAAAATTAACAACCAAGAGTCCGTTAGCGCTGCAGATTGGCAAAGAGGGGATCAACCGTATCCATGACATCCCGTATCATCAGGGATTAGATGTTATGGATGATCTGTTTGCAACCCTTTGTTCAACCGATGATGCTGTTGAGGGGGTTGGTTCGTTTCTTGAAAGACGTCCACCCCAGTGGAAAGAACAGTAGTCGACAGAATCAGATGGATAGCTAGGAGAGTGCGGTATGTGAACCGTATGTCCGGTGGTGTGAGAGCCGAGGGAGGGTTATCTCCCTCGGCTTCTCGATTGCGTTGGCCGTTATGTAGAACAGCTTAGTCTTGCGGTGTCTGCGTTTCAGTATCTTCGGTTGGTTTCTTGCGCCGTGGTGTCCGTCGCTTGGGTTTTTCAGCTGCGCTCTCATCGCTGGTAGCGGTGGCTGTCGCTGCTGTTTCAGCGCCAGTGGTGTTTTCGTCGCCGGCCTTTTTGGTTGTGCGCCGTCGACGAACCGGTTTTTTCTCAGCCGCTGTTTCATCATTGGCCGCTGTCACCGTGTTATCCGTTGACGGCTCGGTCTCTTTGGCTGCGGCGGTTTTACGTCGTGGTGCTCGCCGTTTAGGCTTTTCAGCCGTAGCGCTGTCGTCTTTGTCGCCATCACTGGTTGAGGCCGCTGCTGCTTTAGTGT
>JAGGYC010000141.1 GCA_021162745.1 Desulfuromonas sp.
GTGTCTCAGCCGGTTTCTCAGCCGGTTTCTCAGCCGGTTTCTCAGCCGGTTTCTCAGCCGGTTTCTCAGCCGGTTTCTCAGCCGGTTTCTCAGCCGGTTTCTCAGCCGGTTTCTCAGCTGGGCTACTTGATGCAGAACTCGTCATGGTGGCGATCTTCTCATCATAGTTGCCGTTTTTCAGATTTTTCAGCATCGCTTTATGCTGATCCTTCATCAACGATTCGACAACAGCAGGCAGATCATCCACCGTAAGAATATCGTTATAAGACGTGGTCTGACGCGCCAGAATGGTTCCACCATTGTAGAGCAAGGTGGTGATTTCAGTTTTTTTTACCCCGCTGTCTTCCGTTTGCACATGAAAGACCTGGTCTTTGTAGCGAAAATTATGATTAAAGCCACCAACCATCGATCCCCTCCTTACTCACGACCATACTCAGTTTAGTGCCACTCGAAATGCGTCTAACCCTTTTCAAGTAATTGCTTGATCTTAGCCACCGCTTCCAAGGCATCTTCGGCGTAAAGATCGGCACCGATCTCATCGGCATAATCCTGTGTCACCACTGCGCCACCGACCATGGTGAAGACCTTAACACCAGCCTCGCGCAACGCATCAATGGTGATCTGCATCTGTTGCAAGGTGGTGGTCATCAACGCCGACAGACCGACAGCATCGACGCCGGTAGCCAGGGCCTGTTCAACAATACGCCCCGCTGAGACATTTTTACCCAGATCAATCACCTCGAAGCCATGATTTTCCAACAGGGTGCAGACAATATTCTTACCGATATCGTGAATATCGCCCTCAACAGTCGCCATCATAATTTTACCGAGAGAGACCATTTCATTGCCCTGCATCTCCTGCTTAAGGCGAGTAAACGCCGTTTTCATGGTTTCAGCACTGAGCAACACCTGCGGCAGGAAAATCCGGTTATCGCCAAAGCGACGCCCAACCTCCTCCAGCCCGGCCAGTAACCCCTCGTTGCTGATCTGTAAGATCTCCAGCCCTTCAGTCAATGCCTGCTCAACCAGAGCCACCACACCATCTTTGTCGCCATTGATGATGGCCGTCGCCAGACGCTCACGGATGGTTGCCGGGGCGTCTGTGGAGGTGGCACCGGCAGCCTCAACAGGGGTCGATGGCACCACATCCGCATAGGCCTCAATATAACGCTCAGAACGGAGGTCCTTGCCCATCAGCACCATCGAGGCGCGGAATGCATCCATCATCGCCTGATCTTTCGGGTTGATGATGGCCGCACTGAGCCCGGCGTTAAGCGCCATGGCGAAGAAGGTTGCCGAAAGCAGGGGGCGTCGCGGTAAACCAAAGGAGATATTGCTGACGCCAAGGACCGTCGCCATACCGTGGTCCTGGCTCAGAGTACGGATCGCCTGCAACGTCTGCAGAGCTTGATCCTGTTCCGCCGACACTGTCAGTGCCAGACAGTCGATGACAATATCACTGCGACAGATTCCTATGGCCAAAGCGCGTTCGATAATCCGCTCGGCAATCGCCACTCGCCCTGCGGCGGTTTCAGGAATGCCCTGACCATCGAGGGCCAGACCAATGATGGCAGCACCATATTTTTTCGCCAGTGGCAGCACCGCCGTCAGGCTTTTCTCTTCACCGTTAACGGAGTTGATCAGAACCTTACCGTCTGCCGCCTTGAGACCGCGTTCCAACGCCACCGGATCGGACGAATCGAGCACCAGTGGCGAAGTGCTGACACCGTTAATAGCATAGACCGCCCGTTCCAGCGCCAGCGGCTCATCGGCACCGGGAGCACCACAGTTAACATCGAGCAGAGTCGCCCCGACAGCGGTCTGCTGTTGGGCTTCACGGCGGATATAGGCCGTTTTTCCTTCGCGTAACTCGGCACTGTAGCCTTTTTTACCCGTCGGGTTGATCCGTTCACCGATAATGGCACACGGCTGATCGATGCCGATGGCAACCACCTCGCTGCGACTGGACAAAAAGCAGCATTTCGCCGGTGGCGTCCAGCTTTGATCACGCACATCAAGGGCCTGACGCATCACGTGGATATGCTGCGGTGTTGTGCCACAACACCCCCCCAGGACACGCACACCAATCTCAATTAATTTATCATGGTGACTGGTCATCTCTATGGGACTGGCGGGAAAGATGGTCTCGCCATCGCGTAAAATCGGCAGCCCGGCGTTGGCCTGGGCTATCAACGGCAGCGAGCTGACGGCACGCATCTGTTCCAACAGCTCGTATACCCCTTCAATACCCAAGCCACAGTTGGTGCCAATCACATCGACCTGCAGCCCGTCGAGGGTAACGGCTGCCGACGCAGGAGAGGTACCCAGCACGGTACGGCCACCGTCGTCAAAGGTCATCATCGCCATCACCGGCAGATCGGAATTCTCGCGGCAGGCAACGATAGCGGCCTTCAATTCACGAATATCAAGAAAGGTTTCACAGGTAAGGATGTCGGCACCACCATCGACCAGTGCCCGAACCTGCTCAGCGAAGATCTCCACCATCTCATCAAAGCCGGCATCACCCACCGGCTCAACAAAGCGCCCTGTCGGCCCGATACTGCCTGCCACAAAATCACTGTGCGGATTTTTCAGCGACTGACGCACCAACTCCACACCGCGCACGTTGATCTCATGGACACGGTCCTGTAATCCGTAATGCTCCAGCTTGCTGCGCGTACCACCAAAGGTGTTGCTCACCAAAATCTGTGCCCCGGCTTCAGCATATTCGCGATGAACACCCGCCACCACCTCGGGGGCTTCTAAATTCATCTGTTCCGGGCAACCACCAGCCTTCAGGCCACGCGCCTGCAACATCGTGCCCATGGCTCCATCGAGAACCAACACGTTGTCTTTAATGGCCTGTAGAAATCTATTCATCTGTATTCTCTCCTGCTTCAACGGCGACATCTTCGCTCACCGGCACCTCAAGCTCCTGACGTAGCAAAGAAAAATCAGCAGCAACGGGTTGACGCAAATCAACGTGACCACGCAAGGTATCGACTTTGACACCATCTACCTGGATCACGAGTTTACGGATATAAGGGAAATTAGCGGCCAACGTATTGACCAGCGCGTGTACGGTTAACAGCTCTGAACTGCTGCCTACCGGATGGTTGGTCAGCAGGGCACGATTAAAATCAAGCCAGACAGTATCTTCCTGAATTTGCACACCGAGTAACAATGTCTGGGCGGGAAGCACAGCAACCAGCTCGGTCTGCGGCCCACGGATCAGTTCGCGGACAATCGCTTCGAGACAAACGCTATCGGCAGTGCATTCGGCTATCTGGCGGACTTCCTGAACCAGAAATAACGCAGCAGGATCGCCAAAATACAACACAACCTCGCGCTGAATAACCTCTGGATCGTCGGGCGTCACGACCGGCTGCACCACATCGCGATCAAACGGATTAATCACCATGGCGACACCGGCAATAAAAGCCAGCAGGGCCAACACCATAAACCAGCGAACAACTTTTTTCACGACAATCTCCCCTGTGGTGACTCCTGTGAACAGGTCGGGCAAGCGGGTAAACTGATCCGTTCCACCGGCTCGACGGGCTGGCCGAGGAAACCACTACCAACACGGACAAACCGAGTCGGCACATCGGTCACATAAAACTGCCAGCACCCATTCTGTTGAGCATTCAATTCACCACGATCGGTCAACAGCTGTTGCACCACCAGCGCCGTCTCTTCGGCCGAATCCACCAGTTTAATTGACGGCGGCAATACCGCTTTCAGGGTTGGCTTAAGCAGTGGATAATGGGTACAACCCAACACCAGAGTGTCGATCCCGGCCGCCACCAGCGGTGCCAGATATTCCTCTGCGGCCAGACGGGCAATTTCGTGTTCTGCCCAGCCCTCTTCCGCCAGGGGAACAAACAACGGACAGGCCACCGACACCACCGACACTTGGGGCTGCAATGCCTTAAGTGCCCGGGGATACGCATCACTGTGGACGGTACCATCAGTGCCGATCACACCCACCACGCCATGTGCAGTTAATCGCACAGCACGATCGGCACCCGGCGCAATGACCCCAACCACCGGCACCGACAACTGCTGCTGCAACAACTGCAGCGCAAATGACGAGGCCGTATTGCAGGCCACAACCACCATTTTCACCCGTTGAGCAATAAGGAATTCAGCAGCTTGCAGCGCATATTTACGTACCGTTTCCGGACTTTTTGTGCCATACGGAACCCGGGCGGTATCACCAAGATAGACAAGATTTTCGCCGGGGAGTAATCGTCGGAGTTCATGTAGAACCGTTAGACCACCGACTCCCGAGTCAAAAACCCCGATTGCATTTTCGGACAAAGATGTTCTCTTCTTAGGAAAGTATCGCCCCTCAGGAAGAGGCTAAATTTAAAAAAACCAGCAAGCAGCCACAACGAACAGCCTGAAAACTGCCTTATTAGCGCTGTGATGATAGGCGTAAAGCCACGAGGAGTCAAGGTTTTCAGAGAGTTTGCCCCTTGTAATTCTCCCTGAAAATGTTATCGTTCGGTGGCGATTTATTAAGAGATAAATCCACACAAAACAAAAACAGGACAGACGCCGAACTACGACAGGACAAAGAATGCCATGGAAATAAATACAGACTGGATCGAGATGTTGTCAACCGATCAGATTCTCACCAGCGTTCACGATCTCGACCTGCTCCACAATAATTGGTTTATCGCTGGTGCCGTGCTGTTTGTTATCGTCAGCCTGATGATGAAATGGCATATGCTGCTGGCCTGCACCCTGAGTTTAACCGGACTAATCGTCATCACCTCTCTGGTTCATCAGCAGGGAACCGACGTCAGCAAGTCATCCGACGGCCTGTTTATCTTTATTGGCGGCGGGGCTGTAATTGTCTTCTTTTTGATCTATATGGTCTTCATGCGTGGCGATTAGGAACCTATCGAACTTTTTCTGGAGTTCAATCAACCAATCAATAGCCCCAAAAGGAATATTTACCCAGTGACCAAACGCGATATCATTACGTTGGCCGTGGGTCTTGGTGTGGTCGCCGTGTTATTGGCCGCCCCGGAAGAGACCACCCCACACTTGCCAACCGACAGCACACACGAAAAATTTCATCAGATTTTTAGAGCCGAAGGCAAAAAAGCCGCCGAGAAATTCTGCAAAGACTGCCACGGCCAAGAGGGGATGGAGTTTCCCGAAGGACATCCCGACCCGAACCGTTGCCTGTTTTGCCACAAGGCCAACCGTTAGCACAAAAAAACGCCCGGAGAATTCTCCGGGCGTTTTCCCATAAGCTTTGATCACCCCTACCGCAACATAATCATCAACCGATGGCCAGGCTACTGATCATCCTGCTGACCATAACTCTTGAACTTCTCCATCACCCGTTCCATCTCGGCATCATCCACCAGCACCGGCTGACCAACACTGCGAGCCTGATAGTATATCCGCGCCACCAGCTCAATCTCTTCGGCAACATTGAAGGCACTTCTCATCTCTGCGCCGACAGCAACAAGGCCGTGATTGGCCAGCAGCAGCGCATTGTGTTCACCAATGGAATCGGCAACAGCGTCAGCCAGTTCGGGACTGCCGAAGGTGGCATAGGGGGCCAACGGCACTTTTTTACCGGCAAATGCCACCAGATAATGGACCGCCGGAATTTCCCAGTGCAGACAGGCCATAGTGGTGGCATAAACCGAATGGGTATGCACCACCGCCGAGACATCGGGCCGCTGATCATACAGCGCCAGGTGAAAGCTCAACTCACTGGACGGACTCCAGCACCCCTCCACCTTGTGGCCACTGCGGTCAATAATCACCACATCCTCAACCCCCACCTCATCATAATCGATGCCACTGGGACCAATGGCGATCAGATTCTGTTCCCGACAGAGGATACTCAGGTTACCGCCGCTGCCGGTGGTCAATCCCGAACGAATCAGCTTCAAACCATAGTCAACAATCTGCTGCCGTTGCGCCATCATCTTCATATTTATCCATCCTCCCTTGCACCACAATCGAGGAATTCGAGGGTCGACTCCAAGGTTCGGTTGACAATCTGTTCAGGGCAAATTCCCACCTGTTCGATAAGAGCCAAGGCCGCACCATGATCTCCGACCGCCGCTGCAATATGTGCATCACTACCCACCGCAATCAATGCGCCGTGCTCGGCACACAAGCGAACAATCTCAATACAATTCGGCCTGCTGCCGTGACGTGCTTTAGACAATGAACAGCTGTTGATCTCCAGCGCCGTACCGGTAGCGACAGCCTGCGCCACCACCGCAGCATGATCAATCGGAAATTCGGGATTACCCGGATGGGAGATAATGTTCACCAGAGGGTTCTCCATCACCTGCATCATGGTGCGGGTATGATGATCCAGACTGACACCGGTGTAGCCACAGTCGGCATGAAAACCAGCCAGCACCACATCCAGTTTTTTCAGAATCCCCTCTTCCATATCCAGCCCCCCTCCGTTGAGGATATTGGCTTCAATGCCGGTAAAGATCCGCACACCGCTCAGAGTATTGGGAATAAATTGCTTCAACACCTTGAAATGATACATATGAGGCGCGGCCGGCATTGACGGTCCATGATCGGTCATCCCCACCCCTCTCATCCCCCGCGCCGCCGCAGCACGGGCAATTTCCTCAATGGTACTGAAAGCATGGCCCGAAGCCACGGTATGGACATGCAGATCCACTTCCGGTTGTACAATATCAGACATCTATTATTCTCCTTATGGACCGATCAGGTGTTTTTCCCCATGGTTTCGCAGTAGATTTTCACCAAGCAGGCAGTCCAGCTGTCAGTAGGCTGTCGGCTCAGCGAATTTTACTGAAAACACTTGTCAGGTCTGCGGGGCGCATTGTAGATTGGCTAATTTAGCCCTGCACACCGTGATTAGACAATGGAATGCAGGTTAACACGACGCATTTGAAAGACAACAATGAATTCCTGCGACACCTTGCTCCATATCAACCGTCCGACACGCTACCTCGGTGGCGAAGCAGGTAGCATCTGCAAAGATCCCAGCACAGTAGATATCCGTTTTGCCCTGGCCTTTCCCGACACCTATGAGATCGGCATGAGCCACATCGGCTCGGCGATTCTCTATCAGGCCCTCAATCAGCAGCCATGGATCGCCGCAGAACGTGCCTATTGTCCATGGCCCGACATGATCGAACAAATGCGTGCCGACCAGGCCCCCTTGGCGACACTGGAATCACAGACACCACTGGCCGAATTTGATCTGGTCGGTTTCAGCCTGCAATACGAATTGAGCTACACCAACGTGCTGACCATGCTCAACTTGGCCGGCATTCCATTGCGCCGCGACCAACGCAGCGCCGACCACCCGCTGATCATCGTCGGCGGGCCCTGCGCTTACAATCCGGAACCGATGGCCGACTTCATTGACATGGCCCTGATCGGTGACGGTGAAGAAGCCGTTGTTGAGTTGTGCGCCGCAATCCGTGACAGCAGCCAAGCCGGTGAGGATCGGCCACAGCTGCTGGAGCGACTGCGCCACGTCGAGGGAATTTACCTACCCGAACTGTTCGAGGTCAGCTATCAGGATGACGGCCGCCTCAAACAGATTCAGCCCCGCCATGCCGACCAACCAAAGGTCAAGCGGCGCTTCATCACCGACCTCGACGCGGCGATCTACCCCAAAGAACCGCTGGTGCCGTTCATGCACACGGTTCACGACCGGGTGGCCCTGGAGATCGCCCGCGGTTGCACCCGCGGCTGCCGCTTCTGCCAAGCCGGTTACATCTACCGCCCGGTGCGCGAACGTCAGGCCGAAACGGTAGTCAACTTGATCGACAGTGCCCTGCGCCACAGCGGCTACGACGAGGTCTCGCTGCTGTCATTATCCAGCGGTGACTACAGCGCCATCGAACCACTGCTGAAAAATCTCATGGCCCGCTATGCCAATGAACGGGTGGCGGTATCATTGCCCAGTCTGCGTGTCGGCTCGCTGACCGACGAATTGATCGAAGAGGTGCGCAAAGTCCGCAAGACCGGCTTTACCCTCGCCCCCGAAGCCGGTACCGAACGGATGCGCCAGCTGATCAACAAGGGGATTGAAGCCCAAGACCTTCTCGACACCGCCCGCACCATCTATGGTCTCGGCTGGCGGTTGATCAAGCTCTATTTCATGATGGGCCTGCCCACCGAAAGCCGCGAGGATCTCGACGGCATCGTCAGCCTGTCACGCGAGGTGAAACGTTGCGCACGCGGCACCGAGGGTGGCGGCGACGTCAATGTCTCGGTGTCCACCTTTATTCCCAAAGCGCACACCCCATTTCAGTGGGAAGCCCAGCTCAGTCTGGAGCAGACTCTGGAACGTCAGCATTATCTGCGCGACGAACTGAAGAAAAAAAAGCTGCGTCTGAAGTGGCACGAGGCCGAACTTTCCTACATGGAGGGGGTGCTGGCCCGTGGCGATCGCCGACTGGGCAAGGTGCTGGAACGCGCCGTCGAACTCGGCTGCTGCTTTGATGGCTGGCGCGAACATTTCCATTTTGATCGCTGGCAACAGGCGTTGAGTGAATGCGGCATTGATGGTGACTTCTATCTGCGCCAACGTCAACTCGACGAAGTGCTGCCATGGGATCACATCGATTGCGGCATCGACAAAAGCTTTTTCATCCAGGAGCGGGACAACGCCCTGGCCCTGCACTATACCCCCGACTGCCGCCACGGAAAGTGCAGCCAGTGTGGTGTGTGCGACTTTGATAAAGTGAAGATGCGCTACGCCGACCCACAACCACAGCTGGCCATCCCCGAGCCCGCCCCACAACAGGGCGAAGAGCGCTACAAGCTGCGCCTGCGCTTGCACAAACAGGAGATGGCACGCTTTGTCAGTCATCTGGAATTTATGACGGTGCTACAACGCGCCCTACGCCGCATCGGTGCGCCGGTACGCTTTTCTCAGGGATTTCACCCCCACCCGCGCACCTCGTTTCCCGATGCCCTGCCCACCGGCGTCCAGAGTATTGCCGAGGTGGTCGATGTCGAGATGTTTACCGAGATCGACACCGAACAATTCCGTCAACAACTGGCTGATGAACTGCCCAACGGCTTCGGCATCGAATCAGCCCAAGCCGTCCACTGGCGCACTCCGTCACCCGGAGCCTGCATCATCACTAGTGACTACCAGGTACCCTTAGACAATCTTGAAATCGGTGATCTCAATGAACGACTACAACGCTTTCTCGACGCTGAACATTTCGTAGTAGAACGCCAGCGCGGCAACAAAACCATCAGCGTCGATCTTCGCGGCGACGTCGAGCAGCTGCGCTGCGAAGACAACGCGCTGATCATGACATTGACCAAAGGGAGCCCGATCGTCATCGCCGGCGCACTGCTCGATCTCGACACCGACAAGGTTCGCGGTTTGGGAATCTGTAAAATCGGAGTACACTTGATTGAGTTGCCCGAATTTGAGGACTGAACGTGTATACGTAGCGCAGATTAAAGGACTGTCGGGTTACGCTTCGCTAACCCGACCTACGCAAGATAAACAGTCAAGGGTTCGTCGAGAAAAGTGACGAAGCCTCGCACCTCACCAACAAGGTGTTGCATAACAATGCCACGGCAAACGTAAAGAGCGATAAACAAACAAGCTACTCAATGCCGTCGCCCAGAAAAAGAGACCACTCAGTCGGTCGGTCGTAAGATCCGACTTGCCGCCAAGGTGAAGCATAGCGAAAAACGACTCATCGTAAGTGGGTCTGCGACCCCCGGAGGGAAGATTTTAAGGCCATTTCTTTACACCCTTTCTTTGGGGCCTTGCAAAGAAATGGTGTCGGCTGCGGGACGAAACCCGCGAACTTGATCTTGTTTTTTTGAAATACATCCGGTGGGCAGTGCCCACCCTTGAAACTAAACATATATCCGCGCAATCTGCGGACAAAGATAAATAAAGGAGTACTGCCATGGCCAAAAAGCTGGTCATCAACACCACATCCCGCGAAACCCGCGTTGCCTTGCAAGAAAATGGCCACATTGCCGAACTGTATATCGAACGCTCCCGCGAACTCGGCATCGTCGGCAACATTTACAAAGGTAAAGTGATCCGCGTCCTGCCGGGGATGCAGGCCGCTTTTGTCGATATCGGTCTGGAAAAGGCTGGCTTCCTCTATGTCGCCGATGTCGTCGATGAAATGGATGCCGTTGTCGACTACGTCGATGGTCGCAGCCAAAGCGCCGATCCCGGCAATGAAAGCTGTGAAGAAAAGCCACTGCCACCCATCGAAGATCTCCTCCAGGAAGGGCAGGAGATCTTGGCCCAGATTGCCAAGGAACCGCTGGGCACCAAGGGGGCCAGAATCACCGCCCACATCTCCCTGCCCGGTCGCCATCTGGTGTTCATGCCGACCATTGATCACATCGGCATCTCGCGACGGATTGAAAACGAAGAGGAAAAAGAGCGTCTGCGCTCCACGGTTGAGAGAATCCGCCCGCCGGGCAGCGGCTTCATTGTCCGCACCGTCGCCGAAGGGAAAAGTGAAGAGGATCTTCGCTCCGACATGCTCTACCTGTCAGAGCTGTGGAAAGATATCGACGCCCGGCAAAAAGAAGCGACCGCACCGTGCCTGGTCCACTCCGACCTCGACGTCACCAGCAAGGTGCTACGCGATATTCTAACAGAGGATATCCGCCATATCGTTGTTGACTCACAAAGCGAATACGACAAGATTGTCCAGTTCCTCGGCACCTACATGCCCAAGCAGCAGTACACCATCGAACTGCACAGCACACATGAGCCCCTGTTTGATGCCTACGGTCTCGAAGTGGAGATCTCCCGTGCCCTTGGCCGCAAGGTGTGGCTTAAAAGCGGTGGTTACATCATTATCGAGCAGACCGAAGCTCTCACCGCTGTCGATGTCAACACCGGTCGCTTTGTCGGCAAGCGCAACCTCGAAGACACCATCCTCAAAACCAACCAGGAGGCGGTGAAAGAGGTCGCCTACCAATTGCGACTGCGCAATATCGGCGGTTTGATCATTATCGACTTTATCGACATGGAAAAAGAGGCGCACCGCGAGCAAATACATAGCTCTCTGGAAGAGGCGCTAAAAAACGACAAGAGCAAAACCAACATCCTCAAGATCTCCGAGCTGGGTCTGGTGGAGATGACCCGCAAACGGGTGCGCGAAAGCATTGGCCGGACCCTGTGTGAACCCTGCCCGTACTGTGAAGGCACCGGCTACATCAAGAGCCGCACCACCATGGTCTTTGAGGTATTCCGCAAACTCAAGCGCGAGATGCGCGACCTGCCCGGCTACCGGGTCAATCTACAGGTTCATCCTGATGTCGCCGCCCTGCTCTACGATGAGGAGAGCGCTGTGATTGATGATCTGGAAAAACATTACGAAAAGCAGATCACCATCATCGCCCGGCCTAATTTCCATATCGAACAGTTCGAGATCGGAGCGGGCTAGTGTCCAAAGAACGTGATGATAAACTAGCCACCTCGACAGAAGCAATTCTGGAAAGTATCAGCGACGGCGTGTTTACCGTCGATGCTGATTGGCGCATCACCTCCTTCAACCGAGCAGCAGAACAGATCACCGGCACCAGCCGCGAGCAGGCCATCGGCCAACGCTGTTCCGAAGTGTTCCGTTCCAGCATGTGTGAAACTCAGTGCGGCTTGCGTCAAACCCTGCAAGATGGCAAACCGATCATCAACCGCTCCGGCTATATCATTAATGCTGCCGGCGAACGGATCCCGATCAGTATTTCCACCGCCGTATTACGCGACAAGGACGGCACCGTTATCGGCGGTGCCGAAACCTTTCGTGATTTAAGTGAAGTGGAAGCGTTACGTAAGCAGCTCAAAGGACGCTATCAACTCGGCGATCTGATCAGCCACAGCCCCGCTATGCACGATATTTTCAACCTGATCTCCGCCGTTGCCTCCAGCAGTGACACCACAGTACTCATCCAGGGAGAAACCGGCACCGGCAAAGAATTGGCCGCCAAGGCGATCCATAACCTCAGTGTCCGTGCCAAGGAACCATTTATTGCCCTCAATTGCGCTGCCCTGCCCGACAACCTGCTTGAATCGGAACTCTTCGGCCATAAAAAAGGGGCCTTTACCGGAGCCACCGCCGATAAACCCGGACGCTTTGCCCTGGCCGGACGAGGAACCTTGTTTCTCGATGAGATCGGCGAGATCAGCCCGGCATTACAGGTTCGCCTGCTGCGGGTGCTTCAGGAGCACAGCTACGAACCGCTGGGCGCAACCCGTTCAGAGCCCGCTCAAGCACGAATTATCGCTGCCACCAACCGCAATTTGAGCACAATGGTGGAGCAAGGGACGTTCCGACAAGACCTGTTCTACCGCATTCAGGTGGTGCAGATCGACATCCCCCCGTTGCGTAAACGGATCGAAGATATCCCCCTGTTGACCGAACACTTCATTTCCCATTTCAATCGACTGCAAAACAAACAGATCACGAACGTGAGCACCGAGGCCATGGCATGTCTGATTGCCCACCCATGGCCGGGCAATGTTCGTGAACTGGAAAATGTCATTGAACGCGCCTTTGTTGTCTGTCCCGACAGCGTGATCAATGTACAACACCTGCCCCTTGCACTACAAAACAACAGCCCGCAACAGCAAACGGGTCTAGACATCCACTCCACCCGCAACAGTTATGAAAAAGAGTGCATCATCAATGCCTTACAACGCAACAACTACAATCGTGCGGCGACGGCTCGCGAACTGAACATCCACAAGACCACCCTCTACCGCAAGATTAAAACCCTCGCCATCCCCCTGCCACAGATTGACGGTCGCTCCAACCATTGACAGCGTTGCACAAATGCTACCATTGCCACTAAGGCATGCAGCACCGTTGCACAAACACTACCATCGTAACGCCAGGTCCAAGCAGAACAATACCAATAAAAACTCTGCAATAACAGGAAGATAAACTCCACAATACACCACTTTCCATACTTGGCACAGCCGATGCAAATATCTAATGACATCTGTAACAATAAAGATGAATTATATTTCAAACCAATGGAGACCTTGATCGATGAAAGCGGCTTTTACTATATGGGATGGTCGAATCGCCCCCGTATTTGATGTGGCTGGGCAAGTCCTGCTTGTTAACAGTGACGGTGAGGAAAAGCCACATACCACCGTCAAGCTACCGACCGGCTCAGCGTTTGAAAAAATCACCTTTCTTCAGCAACTGGACGTTCAGGTGCTGATATGTGGTGCCATGACGCGACGCACAGCCCTTTATGCACACGATCTTGATATAGAGGTGTTTCCATTCATAGCCGGTGAGCAGCAGGAAATTATCGACACCTGGTTACGCCAGCGCTTACTCGACAACCGATTTTGCATGCCCGGCTGTGGTCGTAACGGCTGTTTCAAACAACATAGAGGTCGGCAGGGGCGCAGAGGAAGAAACTCGCGCCACAGGCTGGAAGAATAACCAACAGGCCGTCGCAATCAATCAGACTGGCCCTTAATTAAACACAAAGGAGAATTACGATGCCAAGAGGAGACAGAACAGGACCAAATGGCGCAGGGTCACGCACCGGACGAGGCGCGGGGCTGTGTAACGATAATGCAGAACCCGGATATGTCAGTAGCGGAAATATTGGCAATGGCGGTCGCATGGGTGGCGGTCGCATGGGTGGCGGTCGCGGTCGCAGTGGCGGTTCAGGTCGCGGCTTGAATCGCTCCGGTTTCTGGCGTAGCAACGCAGCCGGGGCCGGCAACCGCTATCAGAGTGCCGCTACGAACAATGACGCCGACACATCAGGATTGCGTCAACAAATGCAGCAGATGCAGCAACAACTTAATACCATAACCAATGCCATTAAACAGCTGGTCACCGGCAATAAATCGACGGATTAGCGACCCACGCCCTCCGGGCGAATCTACCGGGATGAACAGGATATTCAGGATGATAAACAACATCAAAAGTCTTTAGCGCTTAAGGTGTTATCCTGTCTATCCTGCATATCCCTGTTAAAACATTTGTTTTGTATTTCATCTGTGATCTCAATGTAATCTGAGTAATGATATTTTGAAGAACTCGCGGTTGATCCCGCAAATAAAGGAATATGCCCCCATGAAAATTGCAATCAGCACCACAGGAAACACCCTTGACGCTGCCATCGACCCCCGCTTTGGCCGCGCTGCCCGCTTCCTGATTTACGACCTTGACGACAAAACCTTCACCTTGGTCGAAAACGAGCAGAATCTCAACGCCGCCCAGGGTGCCGGCATTCAAGCGGCAAAGATTATCGCCGACAACGAAGCCAAAGCGATCATCAGCGGCCAGTGTGGCCCCAAGGCGTTCAAAATTCTCAGCGCAGCCGGAATCACCATCTACCCCTGCGATGCCGGTTCCGTCGCTGAAGCGATCGAACTCTATACAGCAGGAGCGTTGCAACCCGCCAAAGATGCCACCGTTGAAGGGCACTGGGTATAACCATGAAAATCGCCATCGCCTCAGGAAAAGGGGGCACGGGGAAAACCACCTTGGCCACAGCTCTGGCTCAAGCCGCGGCCCAACCGGTACAGCTATTAGATTGTGATGTTGAAGAACCCAACGCCCATATCTTTGTGAAACCGCAATGGACCAATCACAAAGATGCCACCATCGCCATACCGGTGTTGGACACCACGCGTTGTACCAATTGCGGCAAATGTGGTGAGCTGTGCCAGTTCAACGCCATTGTCACCATCGCCAACCAGACCATGATCTTTTCCGATCTGTGTCACAGCTGCGGCGGCTGCGTTCTGGTCTGTCCTGAAAAAGCACTACAGGAACAACCAAAAACCATCGGCTACATCGACACAGGCCACAGCGGCGAGATCACCTTCATCAAGGGAACCTTAGTTATCGGTGAAGCGATGTCGCCACCGGTGATCCGTCAGGTCAAAAAGACGGCAGCTGCCGACCAACTCACCATTATCGACTGTCCGCCGGGAACCTCCTGCCCCATGATGACAGCGGTTAACGGAAGCGATTTTGTCCTGCTGGTGACGGAGCCCACCCCCTTTGGACTTCACGATCTGAAACTGGCAGTGGAAACACTGCGCAGCATGGATATCCCTTTCGCCGTCGTGGTCAATCGAGCCGGATGCGGCGACGACAAGGTCGATCACTACTGTCGTAACGAGCAGATTTCGCTGTTGCTACAGATCAAGGATGATCGCCGAGTAGCTACAGCCTATTCACGTGGCGACGGCCTGCTGTCGGCACTGCCGGAACTGGCGACACAGCTGCGCTCCCTGCTTACCGAAATCGAAAAGCGAATCAACCAGGCACAAGGCCAAACACAGGGGGGGGGTACACAGTGAAAGAGATTGTGATCATCAGCGGCAAGGGGGGCACCGGCAAAACCAGCATTACGGCATCATTCGCCGCCCTCAGCAAAGATGCCGTATTTGCCGACTGTGATGTCGATGCTGCCGACCTGCACCTGTTGCTACAGCCACTGGCAATCAAGAGCATGCCCTTTATCAGCGGTAATGTTGCCCGTATCAACGAACAAAAGTGTAGCGGCTGCGGCACCTGTAACTCCCTGTGCCGCTTCGATGCTGTTCAGCCCGGCACACCCTACACCATCAACCCCACAGACTGTGAAGGCTGTGGCGTATGTGTCCATTTTTGCCCTGAACAAGCCATTGAGTTTCCGCCCCAACGCTGTGGCGAGTGGTTCCAATCAGAAACCCGATTTGGCCCCATGATCCATGCCGCCCTGGATATCGGTGCCGAAAATTCGGGCAAACTTGTCAGCCTGGTACGTCAGGAAGCACGAAATCTGGCCGAGGCGAACCAGCATGAACTGATACTGATCGACGGCCCACCGGGGATCGGTTGCCCGGTTATTGCCGCCACCACGGGCGCCCACGCCGTATTCGTTATTACCGAACCAACATGCAGCGGTAAACACGACCTGCTGCGGGTTCTTGAGTTGACTGAACATTTTGACATCCCGACGTATATATGCGTCAATAAGTGGGATATCAATCCAGACATGACTCAGCAGATCAAAATCGCAGGAGAAGAAAAAGGGGCGACATTTATCGGCACCATCCCTTACGATCAACAGATCACTAAAGCACAGATTGAAGGAAAAACGATTGTTGAGTGGGGAGATACCATCGCCGCTATCGCTATCAAAGAGATCTGGAATTCATTTTGTGAACAACTCGGGATAGCGTCCTAGTACTTTAAATTGGTTGCTAACGCTTCCCCGTTTGTCGCCGCCGAACGTAATGAGCATCAACGAGGAGGTTTGCCCGGAAATGTTTGAGCGCAGCGAATTTTTGCGGGCTCCCTGTTGGTAGCGATTGGAGTGAGGGAACCCGAAGGGCAAGACCTTTGGGGTCATGTTTTTCCTACTTTTGGATGATAGGGCGGCGTCCGGGGCCGCGTACCCCGGTTTTCCTTAGCCAATGATTCTGTTTGACAACGGATCAACATTGATTAAACCCTTAAAATTCGTAAAGACAAGTTCGCGGGGTTCGTCTCGCAGTCGACGTGCTTTCTTTAAATAGGCCCCAAAGAAAGTACGCAAAGAAATGGCCTTTAAAACCGAAACAAAAGTAACCAACTGTGATGGTCTCGCAAAAACGAATTAGATGGCTAAGCAAAAATTTCGACCTACAAGGCGTAGTGGTTTTTCAAGGGTGAAGGCATACATGTTGTATGTCGAAGTCTTGAAAAAACGCTGCAACGCAGGA